>DAIDJT010000001.1 GCA_027451265.1 Bacteroidales bacterium
AGGTGCCAGGGTCTGTCTGATCAACAACAGACTGGTCCGGACCTGAAGAGGCAAAGCTCCCGTGCCGGGTCCCAGCCAGGTCAGAGTCAGCCATGGTAAATCTGGAGAGGGGCCCCATCCAGGCAACATTGGCCGGAAGCCTGGCGCCGTGTGACAGCCTCCCTGACAGGTTTGCACTGCCGGGGTAGTCAGGTACCAGGCAGAGATCATACCTCCTTATTATCATCCTGTGCATCCACGCTGCAAGGGGTTCAAGAAACCGCAGCAACGCCGGGAAGGCTATCTTCACCTGGTGAGTGACATAGACTGAAAAAATCTTCTTATGGTAAAAGCCAAACCGGTTGTCAGAGATAATCACCGAGGGGCGGAGTTCTTCGGCCAGCAGCCGCAGCTCCCTGTGTTCCTTCAAACCTGAGGCAATTATGACCGGTAAACGGAGGAAGATGCTGATGTACTGAGGCAAAAGGCGTGAGTACCTGATGGTGAGGCCTGATATCTCCACCGTCGGGATACCAGGCAGCTCTCTTTCAATCATTTCCGCAAGCCGGGCATCAGCTGCGAAGATAACCTCACAGCCTCGCTGTCTCAGGGCCATCGCCAGCGGTATCATCCTTCCGGCATGGCCGAATCCCCAGCTCAGTGGACTGATGAGAACCCTCGCACTGTTCATGGCTTTAACCAGAAACAGAGGTAGCAATACCCAGTTCGTTGACCCTTTGCGCGATGGCATTGAGTTCGTTCACCGGCACTTTCCTCAGATTATTGCCCAGAGGGGTATCACGGTGAATTGTATAAATCATAACCTGCTGCGGTCTTAGCCTGGCTATGGCGTCAAGCCATGCAGTGATCTCATCCTCTGTTGTGTTGTCAACAGGCCGGCCGTCGCATTTGCCCCTTACAAACAGTGTCTGGATGATGAACCTTCCGTTGAAGTCCTTTATGTGCTCTTCAAATCCGGCGAGGCTGGTTTTGACATTTGGCTGGTTCAGCCTGATGACGGTTTCAGGCAGGGCCGAATCAAGCTTAAGCATATTCTGGTCGACCTTTTTCAGTGCTTCGCGAACGCTTTTCCGGTGAAGCATGGAGCCGTTGGATAGCACTGACACCCTTGCCGACGGGAAGAACTCATTGCGCAGTGCGATGGAGTCGTCTATTATCCCGGCGAAGTCGGGATGGAGTGTAGGTTCGCCGTTGCCGGCATAGGTGATGACATCAGGGGCCTGGCCACGGGCTTTCATTTCGGAAAGTTTCTGTCTGAGGGCGTCATACACTTCCGGGCGTGACGGAAGCTTCTCTCCGGGCCCCGGTTTGCCGGGGGTCCATCCACATTCGCAATAGATGCAGTTGAAGGAGCATACCTTGCGGGTGACGGGAAGGAGGTTGATCCCGAGTGAGACGCCCAGCCTGCGGCTCTTAACCGGGCCGAACACTATGCTGTCAAAAAGAAATGTCGGCATTAAGCTAAAGAATTGATCAAGGCTACAAATTTACGATAATCTGTTCACCCTGCTCCTGCGGATGAGGATATGCCTGTCATATCCTTCTCTATTTCCAGACGCACCTGGGATGAGGATATGCCTGTCAGATCCTCATCCATTGCCAGACGCCTGGCGGAGGGCCATATGCCTGTCATACCAGCCTTCTTATCCGACTCGCCGGCAGGAGGCGCATGTTCTGCAGGTCAAAGGGCTCCACCAGCAGCAGCCCCGGGCGCTTGCCCGGTTCAACAGACCCGAGGATGTCATCACATCCCAGTGCCCGTGCCCCGTTGATGGTGCCCCACCGTATAATTTCCCCGGCAGTGATTTCCGGGGCTGCCTCCTGCAGAAGCCGCAGAGCGGTGATCATGCTGAGATGGTCCGATGATGCAAGGCTGTCAGTGCCCACCACAATCCTGTCCGTCACCTGTCTCAGCATGGAAACGGGAGGCATTTTTCCCGAGATGTGTATGTTTGATGAGGGGCACAGGCAAAACCATGTGTTGCCGGCAGAAGCCAGCATGGCTGCTTCGCCGGCCGTTATGACCATATTGTGGACCAGCAGCAGTTGTGAGGTGATGCGGGAAAGCTCCATGGCAGCTTCTGCGTGGCCCTGTGCCATTTTACGCTCGTCATCCGACTCCAGGAAATGAATTGAGATGACTGATCCCGGGGTAATATGCTCCCTGACCAGGTGTGAGAGAGGCCCGGAGAGTGAGTAAAGGGAGTGGGGCGTCACCTGTACCGGCAGTCCGCGAAGTTGCATCTCCTCACACACGCTGAGGGCATCTTTCATGCGTGTTTCAGCCACAAGCGGGTCAAGGCCGAAGACCTCAGCAAAGGTAAAGTAAAGTATAGGGCTTTTCTGTTTTACGCTGCCGGTAAGAGGGCTGTTTGATATATCACCGCAGGCCATAACCCCTTCCGACTGCATCTCCATGTCGGCACTGAAGGCTGCAGCCATTATCTCACCCGGGGTTGCGCCGCGTCTTTCGCGGACTGATGCAATAAACCCGTTCAGTCCGCCTCCGGGCGGAATCAGTCCGCGCATGTGTGACAGCTCCAGGTGAGCATGGCAGTTGACAAAACCAGGGATGATGATGCCGTTGTAAAACTCCGTTCCGGCGCTCTCGGTGAGCATGCCGCCGGTGTCATCAACGCCGGTCACCGTGCCATCGTCAGCGAGGGTGACCACGCCTCTCTTAAGGGGTTTTCCGGCAGAGGTGAACAGGTATTGGGCTGATATCTTTCTCACTGTCACTTCACTGGGATGTCCTCAGCATGCACTATCCTGATATTTGCAATGCGGGCATGTTTTTCCCACTTGCCCGGCTGGTTGTCATGATTCAGCAGCCAGCCGCGCAGGCGTGCACCGGGTATACTGTCAATTGCCTTGCTTATCTGCACATTGCGGAACATTCCGTCTTTCTCCAGGAATACCTCCTGCCAGTAATCGCGCTTTTCCTCCCCTGTGCTGTCACGGTAACTGAAGTAGGCCGTTACGCGTGGGTTAAGACTCTTGTCGTCTTCGAAGACCCGTATATCAGCTTTAAGGATATATTCACCCGGCCTGTCAGCCGGGATATCAAACCAGACGGGGTCACGGGTGAAGTCTTCCGGCATGCGGTAGTCAGGCTTGCCTGTCCAGAGGTTTCTTTCTGAGGGCGTTGCCGGATTCTGTTCAGTCATCACCTCCGTTTCCATTTCAAGGAGGTTTCCGGTCACCTTATCATATATCTTCGACAGTTTCCTGGGTCTGCCGGTAAAGTAGTACTTCATCGTGGCCTCAAACTGTTCGTAGGTGTAACCATGGCTCTCAATTACATCCGCATAGTTCAGCATGGAGTCGCGCTGCGCCCAGGTGTCCCTCAGCGTAAAGAGATCCATCATGCCTGCGGTGAGATAGGTGTCAGTGAGTATTTCAGCAAGCTTGTCTTCAGGTATCAGCATTTTCCGTGAAGGCTTTTCGTTTTCCTGGTCTCCGCATGATACAGTCAGCAGAAGGGCGGCCAGGAGACAGATGACGGTTCCGGTCCTCATTTGTTTACTTTTTCATTATCCTTCAGTTGCCTGCGTGAGAGATAGTGCACCGGGTACCAGGCAGCAGCGTAGCCTATGGCAAGCACCGTTGCAGCCACCATGAAGAAGTCAGCAAGGTTCATCCTCACGGGATAGGCGTCGATAAGCAGCGAGTCGCCGGCCAGCTTGACAATACCGAAATGCTGCTGTGCAGCGCACAGGATGAATCCCAGCAGCAGGCCCAGCAGTGTGCCGATGAAGGAGATCATCCACCCCTCATAGATGAATATCCTCTTGATGAGTCGTTTATCGGCACCCAGACTTCGCAGGATGCTGATATCCCTCTCTTTTTCGATGATGAGCATTGTCAGTGACCCGATGATATTGAACGAAGCAATTACAAGGATGAATGAGAGGATGACGAAGATAGCCAGACGTTCGGCCTTCATCACCTTGTAAAAAATCTCCTGCTGTTCGTACCGGTTCTGCACCAGGAAGCCGTCACCCATCGCTTCCCTGATGGCCTTCTGTGCCTTTTTCTCATCAGCGCCGGGCTTCAGCCTTACCTCGATGGCGCTTACTTCTTCGGTGTAGCCGAGAAGTTCCCTGGCAAAATCGATCGGGAGGAAAACATACTTAGAGTCAAATTCCTGCTCAACCGCAAAGATGCCGGAAAGGAAAATATATTTCCTGGTGAACTCATTGTCAGGCATTGCCCTGATCTTTGCCTTCCGGTCAGGGATGTAAATTGCAAGCGGTGAAACGAAGTTCAGCCTCATTCCAAGGTAATTGGCCACGCCGAGCCCGGCCACGGCATAGGGTCTGCCGTTTTCGCCCTGCAGGATGAAATCACCGTCCCACATAGCGGTATCAAGGTCAGAGACTTCAGCGTAGTTGAGTGAGACTCCTTTTACGGTGGCTATATATTGCTGTTCCTCGTAGCGAAGGAGGGCATTTTCCTCCAGCGACAGTGCAAAGACTTCAACGCCGCCGGCTGCTGCCAGCCGTTGCAGTTTCAGGCTGTCAGGAGTGAACACCTTCCCGGTAACGGGTGTGATCTTCACCTGTGGGTCAGAGGTGCTGAATATGCTCCTGACCATCTCCTCGAGGCCGTTGAAGACCGAGAGTATAGTGATGAGGGCCATTGTGCCAACTGTCACTCCGGCCACAGATATGGCGGATATCACATTGATGGCGTTACGCGATTTTTTCGCGAAGAGATATCTCTTTGCTATATAGAGTGACAGCTTCATTTGCTCTTGCGGGCAATTACCAGCAATCCGGTTCCCTTTACATGCTTCCCGTTCAGGTCGGCACAGTTGAGTGCCAGCACGAAAGGCATTACGGCAAGATAGTAGAAAGGCAGGAGAATAAAGAAGAGTTTTGTCGCTGACAGCATGATGACAGGGTATTTCATTGAAAGCCGCCATGCCAGGCTGCCCGGGTTTCCATAGGTGTATGAAACGTTAATCTCATCATACCCTGCCGTCCGCAGCTTACCGGTTATATCCTCCAGGCTGTAACCGTCGCGCACATGCTCGCCGATAAATGATTTGTCTCCGTCGGAATGAACATCTGAACCGCCCTGGTCGGATGGCGTTGAGATGACAAGATATCCGCCTTCTGCCGTCATCTTCAGGAAATTGGAGAAGACGGTCCGGTCTTCGGCAATATGTTCCATCACATCAACGCAGAGGATGAGGTCATAGCTGTTCCCGCCATTCCATGTCACAAGGTCAGCTTCAACGGCCTGAACACTCTCTGAAATTCCTGTCGTGCTGAAAAAGGTGTTACAGTCAGCCACCTGTTCTCTCTTTATGTCAGCGGCGGTGATTTTCCAGGAGGGGAAATGCGAGGCCATCCACCACGAGTATTGTCCGAAGCCCATGCCGGCATCAAGGATCATTGCCTGGTGCGGCAGTGAAGGCCCCAGGTTTCTCAGGGCCCGCCTGACGTGCCATGAACGGAGGAGCAGGATGTCAAGCAGCCGGTAAAAGAGCTTCCGCAGAAGTGGATGACGGTTGAAAACCTTCCCCAGGAGCTCCTTGATGGGGTCATAGTGCATCGGGCTTATTCCTTGAGCAGTTTGGAAATATTGTCAATGTAGTCGTTGCTGTCATCAATGAAGAAGGCAATCTCCGGGACGATGCGAAGCTGGTTGCGTATCTTCTGCCCGAGCTCATAACGCAGCCTGGGCACGCTGTTGCGGAGGAGGTCAAGGGTTGAGGCAGATCCTTCTGAAGGGAAGACACTGATCCATGTCTTCGCCAGCGACAGGTCAGGACTGACCCGGACAGTGGTCACTGAAATCATTTTCCCGGGAGCCAGTTCGGCTCCGTGATGCATGATAATCTCAGCAAGCTCCTTCTGTACCAGCCGTGCAACTTTCTTCTGCCGTGTCGATTCCATTGTGGATGATTTACGCGGCAAAAATACGAAATAAGTTGGGAGTTTTCGGTTATAGGTTATTGGTTATCGGTCATAGGTCACTTTAGCCCGCGTTAGTCACTTTAGTCGCTCAGAATAACTATTTTTGCAACTGCTAATATTTTATTGATGGATACAGTAGTAAGCGGCATAAGGTCTACGGGCAATCTTCACCTTGGAAACTATTTCGGTGCACTGAGGAATTTTCTCAGGATGCAGGATGAGAATAACTGTTATTTTTTTGTGGCAGACTATCACTCACTTACAACACACCCCCATCCTGATGACATTCACGGCAACATCAGGCAGGTGCTGGCTGAATATCTTGCCGCAGGCATTGACCCTGAAAAGGCGACGGTCTATGTGCAGAGCGATGTGCCCGAAGTGACAGAACTCTACTTGCTGCTGAACATGATTTCATATGTCGGTGAGCTGGAGCGGACTGCCTCATTCAAGGAAAAGATACGCAAGCATCCTGACAACATCAACGCAGGACTGCTGACATATCCGGTGCTGATGGCTGCCGACATCATCATTCACCGGGCGCACAAGGTACCGGTGGGAAAAGACCAGGAGCAACACCTTGAGATGACGCGCCGGTTTGCCCGCCGCTTCAACACAATGTACGGGATTGAATATTTCCCGGAACCTGATGCCTACAACTTCGGGAAACAGCTTATAAAGATCCCCGGTCTTGACGGAACGGGCAAAATGGGCAAGAGCGAGGGCAATGGCATCTTCCTTGCTGATACGCCTGCCGAGATACGCAAGAAGGTAATGAAGGCTGTTACCGATACCGGCCCCGGGAAACCGGGCGAAAAACCGTCAGAGCCGGTAAAAAACCTTTTTACAATAATGGAAGTGGTGTCAGAACCGTCAACGCTTGAATATTTCCGGGAGCAGCACGCCACCTGCCAGATAAGGTATGGTGACCTGAAGAAGCAGCTTGCCGAGGACATCATCAAGGTCACTGATCCGATCAGGATGCGCATCAATGAGATACTTGATGATCCGGACTATCTCGGAAAGGTTGTTGCCGCAGGTGCAGAGAAGGCCAGGGCCAGTGCTTCCAAAACCATCCGCGAGGTACGGGAGATTATTGGTTACAGGCCTTTCTGAGGATTACATCATGGCCAGCCTGGCCGGAAATACCTCCTATCAATCAGCCCGCCGGGAAAAAGATCTGCAACAGGCAATTGCCGGAGCCTCAGGCATTCACCACCGGAGCCCTCTCGAAGGGCGCATTCCTGTCGAACAGGTACCGGTATGTAATATGAGTTTTGATAATTTTCGCACCAATCTGGTCAAGCAGGTGCATCATTGAGGGGTTGAAGTCTCCTATCCAGTTGAATTCCAGTTCCTTATATGGAAATCTGTCTGACATGGCCAGCCTGGCGAATGACATGATCAGTGCTCCCTCCACGCCCCTGCGCTGGTGCTCGGGCACAATACCGAAAATCAGCCCGAAGGCTTTCGTAAGTTCCTTCTTTACGTGCCTGAACCATAGAAATTTCAGTCTGCCCACATGGTTGAGCTTACCATTGAGATGCCTGACTATCTGGTTTACCTCGGGGAGCATGATGAAGAAACAGATGGGCTCTCCACGGTAAAAGCCGAACCAGAGCAGTTTTTCGTCCAGTACCGGCCTGATGCTTTTGAGGATGAGTCTTGCGTGGCCCTCGCTAATTGTCTTGACTCCGGGGAACCGCGCCCAACCCTTGTTGTAGACGATCATGAAGTTACGGGTTATGTCACGCATCTCTTTCAGGGTCATATACCTGAATGAGTAGTCAGGATTGCTGAAGACTCGCCCGGCCTTTTCCCTGATAACGGCGTCAAGCCTGCTGTCATCAACGGGCATGTGGTACGTGTATTGCTCGAAGTAGTTTCTGAAGCCGTAAGTCTCAAAGAGTTCCCTGTAGTAAGGGGGATTATAGGGCATGCAATAGTTGGGCGGCATGAATCCGTCAACCAACAGTCCCCACCAACGGTCACGGTCACCAAAGTTCACAGGGCCCTCCATCACGGTCATTCCCCTTTCAGCCAGCCAGTTGCGGCATGCGTCAAACAGTATCTTCGCGGCTTCACCATCGTTGATGCATTCAAAGAATCCCATGCTTCCCACATTTCCGCCCTGGGCGTTTGCAATTTTCCTGCTGAAAAAGGCTGCCACCCTGCCGACAGGCTTTCCGGCGCTGTCGCGAAGAAGCCATCTCACTGCTTCGCCGTTACGGAAAAGGGTGTTGGAGGAGGGATGGAAGACAGACTCAATGTCCCTGAACAGGGGCTTTATCCAGTTCCTGTCTCCACTGTTTATGGATGCCGGCAGATCATGGAAATCCCTGATATCTTTTTTGCTGCTGAGTTCAGCAAGAATATAACCGCGGTTCATTACCCTCTGAATAACCAAATTTTCAGAAAATTACTCAATCATTTTGGAAATCCAAACGATAGTGGCGCGGATGCGCACGACTCAGATCCTGATTCTTGCTGCCACGATGAAGTTTCTTCCCGGCGCTGCAATCCCTGAAGAATATGTTCTGTACCTGAGGTCAAGGAGGTTTTCAACCCCGGCTGTCAGGTCGAGCCGGTTGCTGATGTTGAAGGAGGCTTTGAAGTTGAGGGTGAACCATGATGGCGACCATGGATTGCCGTTTTCGTCTTCTGCATAGAGGTAAGGTTTGTCCCTTTCGCTGGGGGCCATCCTGTCAAAGGTAATGCTTCCGTTGTACACTGCATAGAGGTCGGCTTTAAGTGCTGACCGTTCATAGATGAAGTGCGTTGTCCCGAAGAGTGGTGGAACGTGTCTGAGTGGTGCCTTCTCATCATCATGTCCGGCGGTGAGGGTGAGTGATGACTTGACCCTGAGGAATGATGAAGGGCGAAGCTCGGCCTTCATCTGGGCGCCATACACAATGGCGTATCCGGCATTGACCATGGCATAGACCTGGCTCTCCTCTCCCTGGAAGATCATGGTGGGTTCTCCGTTGAAGAGGAACTCGCGTCGTACCATTGCATTGTCAAGGTAAGAGTAAAAGACCGAGGCCTCAGCCAGGAGCATTTTCCCGAACTCCCTTGATGCGCCCAGGTCAATGTTGTAAAGATATTCGGGTCTGAGATCAGGATTAGGAACAACCAGCACACCGGGGGCAGACTCGAACACCTTGCCCAGGTCGTCAAGATTGGGTGCCCTGAAGCCGGTGGAGAGGTTGAGTGTAAGTTCCGTCCGGCCGTCAGGCCTGTAGACGGCACCGGCAGCCCCGGTCAATGCGCCGTTGGCCGATTCAATCGTGGTGAAGGGGAAGTTGTACCATGAATTGTCAGCTATCTCAGAGTTCAGGCTTACATAGTTGTACCTGGCTCCCGTGCTGACGGTGAACTTGCTGCCCAGATTGAACCTGTATCCTGAGTAAAGTGATGCGCTGTTATAAATATTCTTCCCATTGGGATAGCGTGACCCTGCAGGCTCCGTTACTCCGGTAAGAATATTCCTTACGTCTGCAGTGCTGTGGATGTTGTTCCAGACATATTCAGCCCCGTAGTACAACAGGTTGCCATTGTTCCCGGTCTTTTTGTCGAAGTCAAGGTTTGCTGACCAGATCCCTACCTTTTCGGTCTGTTCGTTGAGGCTGCTCTTGTTCAGCGCCCTGTCATGGCGGCTTTCGCGGTAGTCTTGCCGTGCAACGGTCAGGCGTATATCATCGGAGACAGCGGTGGAACGGTTGTAACTGAGTGAGGCGTTCGTCATCATCCACACCTGCGGACCGTAGTACCAGTCACCGTATCTAAGGGTGCCGTTCTTGTACTGTATGAGCCTGTCATACCGGGGAACGTCTGAAAGGTGCGAGTAATGGTGTGCAAGATCAATGTCCAGGTATTTTCCGGCCTTGAACCTGAGCTTGTTGGTTGAGTTGAACTGCCTGTATCCGGAACCCACCTGCCTGCGTGGGTTGCTGTTCATGACAATACTGTCGCGGTCACCTGAGCGCATCTGGTATTCATTGCGCAGGTATTCGGGATGTGATACCGAACCCATTACCAGGTCTCCGAAGTCAGACCATGTCACCGAAGACAGGAAGGCAATGCGTTTTCCCCCGGCATTGAACCAGGCATGATAAGTCTGTTCGCCTGCGGCTGATGACCATCGTGCCATGGCTTCAGCCTTTAGCAGGAGAGTGTCGCCGGTGGAGAAGAGAGCCCTCCTGGTGTGAAAGTCCATCACCCCGCCCAGCGCATCGCTACCGTACATGGTTGCACCAGGTCCGAAGATGATTTCCGTCCGTTCTATGATGTTGGGGTCAATTGAAATGACATTCTGGATGTTGCCTTCGCGATAGATTGCATTGTTCATCCTGACCCCGTCAATATTTATAAGTACCCTGTTGGTGGCAAAACCTCTTATCATGGGGCTGCCTCCGCCAAGCTGGCTCTTCTGCACGAATACATCTCCCATTGAGATGAGATCAGCTGCTGTCTGGGGGTTCATGATCTTCACGGCAGGAACCGCCACCACGTTAATATGATTTGGCACCTCCTCGGATTTCTGTTCCCAGCGGTTTGCGGAGACAATGAATTCCTCCACCTCGAAGGTTTTCGTTTCAAGCTTCACTACCCACCCGGCAACCTTCAGCTCCTCAGGGGTAAATGAGACCCGCTCGAATGAAAAATGCTGAAAAAAGATCGGCTGCTTCTCCGCGAAGCCGGAGAGACTCACTTTACCGGCTGGATTTGTGTATCCAAACTGGGTCTTTGCCTCATTGTACACTGCCACGTCGGAAACCGGCTTCCCGTCGTCAGCACTGAGAACGGTTACTGTCTGTGCACTGAGGCTCAGCAAAGGGAACAGGAAAAGCAGGATAAAAGAGAGTTTTTTCATAAGTAAAATTGTCATCGTGTATTTTCTGGCACAAAAAGCGTTCCATTCATCTCACCACAGGATATGTTTCCCGGCATAACTACTGTGACTCGTCAAACTCTTTGCGGGTGCAACTTAATATTTTGTAAATTTGATTCTATATACCAAGGCCAATATTTGTGCGGAAGAGGACTGGCATCATTTTGGTTGGGCTCCTTGCCACGGCGCTGGCTGTGGCGGCTTTTTTTCTCCGGAAGGAGAAGCAGGTGGTTGTCATTGACCCCTGGGAGGCAGTGCCTGCCGATGCTTTCTTTATCGTTGAGACAAGTGATTTTCCGGAGCTTCTTACCAGGATAACAGACCCTGCGGGGATTTTGTCAGGTCTCTCAGGGATGGAGTGGGCTTCTTCCCTTGTGCGCTCTGCTTCTGCCATAGACAGTATCACTGGTGGAAGGGAGGTACGTGAGCTGATCAGCAACCGGAGGATGCTCATCTCATTTCATACCTCCGGCCAGAAGAAGGCTGTGCCGATGGCAGTGATGAGTACAGGGCCGGCGTTCACAGCCAGGAAACTGGCAGCCCTTAGCAGTCAGGCCGGTGCCACGGTGTCAGACAAGCGTGACCTGGGAGGCACCCGCACACTAACCATAACCTTTAGCCGGGGAGGAAAGCAGACGCCTGTATATATTGCACTCACCTCGGGCATACTGATCATAACCACTTCGGAGGGGATGCTTGCCTCCGCGCTTGACAACAGGAGCGCCGGATCAGACATACGCCATCAGCAGGGTTTCACGCAGGTGGTCAGCGCCGCTGGCAAGAATGCAGACAATCTCTTCCTTCTCTTCCGGAACCTTCCATCGTTTCTGAGGTCATTCATTGACCCTGAAGATGTTTCCGTCATCTCGTCGGCAGCCATTGCCGGCGGCGGTGACCTCACCACCGCAGAGGACGGCCTTTTCATCAGCGGGTTCCTGACAACTGCCGGTGCAGGTACCGGCGCTGACCGCCTGAGGGATGTCACTCCTGCCGAATGCGGTGTCCATGAGCTTCTCCCGCGCAGTACACTGAGCTACAGCACCGTCATGCGTCGTGCATCGCTCAGCGGCGAAACTGCCACCGACCCGGCCTCCATCAACGCCACTGACCTTGCCCTTATTTTGAGCCCCTTCACCGGCTCCGAAGTGACACAGGCGCTGATAGCCTCCGAAGAGGGAAGTGAAGGAATATGCCTCTTCAGAATGACCGACAGGCAGTCGGCGGAAGAGGTGCTGCGACAGCGCCTGACAGCCAAATACCAGTCTATGGGACTGCGGGAAAGCCATTTTGTGGCTTCAGCCTCGAATGCCAACGGGACAAAGGAAACCATCTACCGCATGCCCTTCAACGGCGTGGCCTCAATCCTGGCAGGAGGGGGGAAAAACAGGGAGGGTGACGGGTGGGTCACATTCGCCAGGTCATACATGATATTTTCAGCCTCCCCTGAAGCCCTGGCAGAGGTGCTGAGGGAGTCAGCCAGCGACAATACGCTGATAAACGACCCCGGATTCAGGGAGATGGAGAAGAGCCTGCCAACGAAAAGCTCCTTCCTCTTTTATTCATCCGGGAGGGTGCTGAGGTCACTTGTTTCGGAGTATCTCACACCGGCGGCAGCTGCCTCCATGACTGACAGGGCCCTGTCAGGGATCAGCGGGGTGGGCGTGAGCCTGACACCCAGCAATGATATGATCTATACGAGTCTCTCAGTGCGTTACGAAACTGGCGGGGTGCACCAGGAGAGTGCCGCGGCTGCCGCCGTCACCACAGCCTCCGCTGCTGCCGAAACTGACACCTCAGGGCTGAAGCTGCTCTGGAAGGTGAAGCTGGATGCTGAACCAACAATAAAGCCGTTCTTTTTCACCAACCACAATACTGGTGCAACGGAGATATTCATACAGGACCGCAACAACAATATCTACCTTATCAGCTCTTCAGGAAAGATACTCTGGAAGGCAGCCATCAGGGAAAAGATCACCGGTGACGTCTTCATGATTGATTACTACAGGAACGGGAAGCTGCAGCTGCTGTTCAACGGCCGTGATTACCTGCACCTTGTTGACCGCAACGGAAACTATGTGGACAAATTCCCGGTAAAGATGAGGTCACCGGCCACCAACACACTTGCCCTGTTTGATTATGAAAACAACAAGGACTACAGGCTGTTCATTGCCGGGGATGACCGCAGGATCTACGCCTATGACCGGTCAGGCACCCCTGTCAGGGGCTGGAACCTGTTTGCAACCAGGGGAAAGGTCACTGATCCTGTTTCTTTTTTCAGGGTCAGGGGTAAGGATTATCTCCTTGTGACTGATGATCAGGCTGTTTATGTCCTTGACCGCACCGGGAATATCAGGGTGGCTCACCAGGAACCACTGGTGAAGGCCTCCGGATCAGCAGCAAGGCTTACCGGTGACAATGAGCCTGCCATCATTTTTTCCGCCCCGGACGGCTCAACCGTCAGGCTGATGTTTGACGGCTCAGTAAAAAGAGACACCGTGCCGGGGGTCACCGCTGCCCACAGGTCAGACTTCGCCGATCTTGACGGTGATGACATGACTGACCGCCTCACCCTTGATCAGGGCGTGCTGAGAGCCAGTGACGGCAACGGGCGGGAGTTGTGGACATACAACACCGGCAGCGGGAAGCTGTCAGGGCCATTCATCCTTACTGCCGGCAGCGGTGAAAGATGGATTGCCGTTTATGATGCCGGGAGAGGGATGCTTCATCTTGTGGGGCGGAACGGCAGCCCCGTGAACGGCTTCCCGCGGCAGACAGGTGCATGGTTCAACACCGGAAGAGTGTCAAATAAAAGCACATGGAACCTTATTGCCGTTGAAAATGATATCTATCTGAGTAATTACGAACTGAATTCAGCTTTAAAATAACCATGACAATGAAAAGGTTAACTCTGGCTCTGATCATACTGCTGACAGCAGTATCAGCCGGCCATACACAGAACAGCCAGGTTCTCTATTTCATGAACCTGCCCCAGGCAACCACCCTCAACCCGGCCTTTAAGCCGACCGGCCGGTTTTACCTTGGATTACCGGCAATTTCTGACATCTCCGTGAGACTTGACAACAACTTCCTGAGCCTGCAGGACCTGTTTGCCAACGGCGTCATCTCAGATTCCACAATGACCTTTCTTGAGAGGGGACCGTGGCTGGCTGATTTCCTTTCCGGCCTTGGCAGCAACAATACCCTTGAGCCGCAGGTGGGCGTAAGGATTTTTGGCCTTGCCTTTACTGTGAAGGACAACCTCAGGCTCAGCCTTGACATCACAGAACGGGCAGAAGCTGACATAGTCTTTCCTGGTGATCTCCTGAGGCTGGGGCTGGGAGGCAACAGTGAATTCATAGGCAAAACACTTGACCTTTCTTCTTTCAGATCAGACATAACAGTATACCAGGAGATTGGCATTGGCGCCTCCAGGAATATTACCGAAAAACTGCGGGTTGGCGGCCGGCTACTGGTGCTCTCGGGAGTGGCATCGGGCAATATGGTCAACAACCATTCCACCCTGACAGTCAATGAGGATTTCACACAAACAGTCGATGCCGACATGCTGTATAACTTCAGCGCACCGGTGACCTTCACAACCGAAAGTGACGGTTCAATACACGGAGCCGAGTTTGATGACGCCCGGTTTGATGATACCCGCAACCTTATTTCATACCTTAAAGAGATGGCCAATCCCGGTTTTGGCATTGACCTGGGGGCAGAGTACAGGTTCAGCGACAAGCTTGCAGTATCGGCAGCCGTTAAGGATCTGGGCTTCATAAAGTGGAAGAGAGACCTGGCACAGCTTTCCATAAAGTCATCTTTTCAGTTCAACGGACTGACAATGCAGGATGTGTATGACGAAAGCGTCGACTTCGAGGAACTGATCAACTGGACGATTGACAGCGTGCAG
Organism: Bacteroidales bacterium; assembly: GCA_027451265.1. Classification (GTDB taxonomy): domain Bacteria; phylum Bacteroidota; class Bacteroidia; order Bacteroidales; family VadinHA17; genus SR-FBR-E99. Next base: position 14,732 of record DAIDJT010000001.1, read on the forward strand.
AATGTTCTCAGGGTGGAAGATAACCCGCAGGAATTCACCACTCGCCTGCCTGCCACAGTTGTCGGAGCCTTCAGCTATACACCTGTGAAGTTCTTTACACTCGGCGTTCTGTCACAGACACGGTTCGAAGGGCCGGTGATCAGGCAGGCAACAACGCTGTCAGGCAACCTTAACTTCGGTAATATATTCTCAGCCACCATGGCATATACTGCAGCCAACAGGCGATATGACAACCTGGGCTTCGGGATGGCGCTGAGAGGAGGGTTCCTTCAATTCTTTGTCATGGTTGACAACATACCCCTTAAATTTTCAAGTTTCACAAGCGGGGAACAGACGCTCAGGCTGCCGGATAATATAAATACAGTTAATGCGCGGCTGGGCCTCAACCTTGTGTTCGGAAACAGGGAGAGGGATAAGACACTGCCCCCGGTTTAGGGTGTTATTGACCTGAAGAATCTTTGAGCTGTCTTGCCAGTGAGTTGGCAAAGACGAAGTCATTCAGTTTGCTGCAGTCTGACTTCAGTATCTCATTCCTGTTGCCTTCCCAGCATTTCTCACCCTCTTCGATGAAAATGATCTTTTCACCGTTCTCCATTACAGAGTTCATGTCATGGGTGTTGACAATGGTGGTCATTCTGAGCTCGGAGGTTATTTCGCGTATGAGCTCGTCAATGACTATTGATGTCTTGGGGTCAAGGCCCGAGTTGGGTTCGTCACAGAAGAGGAACTTTGGTTTGAGGACAATGGCACGGGCGATTGCAACCCGTTTCTTCATCCCTCCTGACAGTTCGGAAGGGAATAGCCTGTTTGAGTCAACGATATTCACCCTGTCAAGGCAGAAGTTGACCCGGTCAATTTTCTCCTGGTGTGACATGCCGCTGAACATATCAAGCGGGAACCTGACATTTTCTTCGACTGTCATTGAGTCAAAGAGTGCGCTTCCCTGGAATAGCATTCCCATCTGCTTCCGCAATTCTTTTTTACCGCGGAAGTCAAGCCGGGTGAAAGGCACATCATTATAATATATCTCTCCTTCGTCCACGTCGAGGAGCCCTACCAGGCACTTGAGAAAAACGGTTTTCCCGGAGCCGCTCTTTCCGATTATCAGGTTGGTTTTTCCCGGCTCGAAGATGGCGGATATGTCAGTGAGTACCCGGCGGCCGGCGAATGATTTGGAGATATGTTCCGCCCTGATCATGAGAGAAGCAGCTGTGTGAGAATGACATTAAAGAGCAGCAGGGTCACACTGCTGTATACCACGGCTTTTGTGCTTGCCCGTCCCACCTCGAGTGAGCCTCCCTCCACGTTGTACCCCTGGTAAGCCGATATTGTCGAGATAATGAAAGCGAAGATAACTGTCTTGATCAGGGCGTAGGTGATGTAATACGGTATAAAGGCATATTGTATGCCGTAGATATAATCCTGCGAAGTGATTACACCGGCGCTGGTGCCGACGATCCATCCGCCAGCTATCCCGGTGATGATGCTTATAAGGGTGAGGAAGGGGTTGAAGATCACGGTGGCCACCACCTTGGGAAGGATGATGTATGAGGCGGAGTTTACACCCATAAGCTCAAGGGCATCAATCTGTTCCGTCACCCTCATTGTGCCAATCTCCGATGCTATGTTGGAGCCCACCTTGCCTGCAAGGATGAGGGCAACGATTGTGGATGAGAACTCCAGTAATATGGAGTCGCGGGCGCCCAGGCCTATCAGGTAGGTGGGGTATATCGGGTTCTCGGTGTTGTAGGCTGTCTGCAGGGTGATGACTGCCCCCATGAAGAATGAAATAATGGTGACTATGCCTATTGACCTCAGACCGAGGGTCACCAGCTCCTTCATGGTCTGACGGTAATAGATGGAATGCTTTTCAGGCCTGGCAAAAACCTTTCCCAGCAACATGCAGTAAGAGCCCAAGCCTGACAGGAATCTGAACATGTAAATTAATTATCAGCCCAAATTTAACAATAATTCGTGGCTTCGGTGCAGGCGCCGGTTTTCCTCGGAGGGTTTTTATATATTTGCGGCAGCACAGGCTGATCAAGAATAATCATGAAAAATCGCTATTTGCTGATCATGGCCGGCGGTGTCGGAAGCCGCTTCTGGCCGTTGAGCAGGAGGGAGAAGTCAAAACAGTTCCTTGACATTCTGGGGACGGGAGAAACGCTGATCCAGATGACCTACCGCCGTTTCAGGGATATATGCCCGGCAGAAAATATTTACGTGGTGACGAACGAGGACAGCAGCGAGACTGTCATCAGCCAGCTGGGGATTGACGCTGATCATGTGCTTGCCGAGCCGCTCAGGCGCAATACTGCCCCATGCATCGCTTACGGAGTCTTCCGGATCATGTCGGAGAATCCTGAGGCAGTCATTGCGGTGGCACCCTCTGATCATCTGATAAGAAGGGAGGATGAGTTCAGAAAAGTGATGGATGAGGCTTTCAGGTTCGCCTCGGAGCATGACGCTTTGCTCACCCTCGGGATAAAACCTGACCGGCCCGAGACGGGGTACGGCTACATCCAGGCCAACACACTGCGGCCTGTAAAGGGGTATGAAGACCTTCACAAGGTAAAAGCCTTCACCGAGAAACCGGCACTTGCAATGGCGAAGCTTTTCATCGAGAGCGGTGACTTCTACTGGAACAGCGGCATATTTATCTGGAAGGCATCCACTATTCTTGATTCATATAACAGGCACCTGCCTGACATCTTCCACACATTCAACGATGGAAGGAAGCTGTTCAGCACTCCCGGGGAGAAGGAGTTCATCACCAGGGCATATGCCCAGTGCAGCAGCATCTCTGTTGATTACGGGATCATGGAAAAGGCTGACAACGTGTACGTTATCTGCACTGACCTCGGATGGTCTGACCTTGGCACCTGGAGCTCACTGTACCTCCATTCGGAGCATGACAGGAATGACAATGCGGTACTCAACTCGAAGGCTTTTACATACAACTCCGAAGGGAACATCGTCAGCCTTCCCCAGGGCAAGGTGGCGGTCATCCAGGGGCTTGATGACTATATAGTCATTGACAGCGGAGACGTGCTCCTTATTGTTTCGCGTGAGCAGGAGCAGAATATCAAGCTTTACCTGGAGGATGTAGGCCGGGAGGCCGGGGAGAAATACCTGTAATCAGTCAGTTAAGCGGATAATATGCAAAAAGCGACAGATCAGAGACCTGCCGCTTTTTTTGCATGGATGCAGATAATCTGCCTAGTATTCCCAGAGATCCTGTTCAAAATTGAAAATCTCGTTCTTGATCCTTTCGGCTTCGAAGATCTGTGAGGGGCCCATCTTGTACTGGTTGATTGACCTGTCATCATAGACGTTTGATTCGGCAACGATGTACCCGTTGAACCTGCGTTGAAGCATCAGGTCCTCAAAGGAGATTCGCTGGGCATCATTGAATGAGTTGAATGCCTCACTCTGTGCCAGGGCCTGTCTTACATCCTCATACCTGACCCAGAAGAGGCGTCTCTTGACAAGCCTGGAGGTGATGGGGTCATAGCCCATAAAGATGGGGCATATCCCGATGATCCGGACGTCAAGACGCGAATGTTTCTTGTCAAAGAACCATTCCTCAAGAATCATGAGCTGCTTGATGTCTGCCGGGTTTTCCATGTTTGTCACGGTTGAGTCATGCTCAAAGCCGTCAGCGCCAACAACAGCTATTGTGATTGTATCGCGGTTCATCTTTGCCGCAATGTCATTGTACGTAGTGGCTACGGTCATGGCGTCACCATCTGTGGCAGGAACCCTTCCCGAAAGGATCTCGTTGAGGAGAATGCCCGAGAAGTTCATCCTTCCGTCTGACATCTCCGATGTGAATAGGTTCTTAGCCGCATCGTATTTAAGTGACGGATAGTAGAGGTTCAGGTTCATCTTTTCCCTCAGGTCGATAATCCGGTATAGTCTTTTTGACCAGATCACATCTGACTCATTCAGATAGGTGTAATTAACCTTCTGGTTATCGGGCATCTGCTTTTTGTAGATGTCGCCGAACGACTGGGCCATTGCGCCTGTACAGATCAGGAGGCCTGCGAGGCCTGCCAGAATTGTCCTGTTCATGGTTTGTATCTTCTGTTATTAGTTAATCTTAAGAATGATCGGGTTGAGGTCCCTTGTTTTGCCGTCGGGGCCAACAGCCTTGATCTTTTCAATTATAAGTTTCTGTCCGGCACGCAGGCCGCCAATAAGGCTTTTCTGCTTGTCGGTAAGCCTGTTGTTGTTTGATTCAGCGGTGATTTCATAGCCTTTGTCATTGACAGAGACCGTAAAGCCTGTAACCGTATAGGTAAGGTCGAACTCGAAGTTCTCAAGCACTGCGGTAACCACCTGCTGTGCGGCGGCCACGCTCTTGAGGATGTTTCCTTCCTTCATGTTGGCAAACCGTGCCTCGGGGTCAGGCAGTCTCCTGACTCTGAACTCCACTGCCGGGAAGGTCTGCACCTTGCCGTCTATATTGGCTGACACGATGATCTCAGCATTCTGACCCACGGTACGGGGCTGTGCCACGTATTCACCACGGTAATCCTTGTATTTTCCCTTTTTGATGTCACCGTTGGTCATGCGGACGGTAAGCTTGTCTGATCCCACACCCGGGACTGAAATGTCAAGGGGGTTCTGTATCCCCTGGTAGAGGACGTTCATTGCGGTGGGTGAGACAACCACGTTGGGTGTGCCCACGGAGTATTTCTGATCAAACTTGTATGTCCTTACGGTGCCGTCCGGAGCCTTCATCCTGATAACACCGCCCCATGATTTTTCACCTACTGAACCGGCTCTCACGCTGTATACTCCGCGTCCTGATTCATCGATAGGAAGTTGAGTTGCCTGGCTGGTGGGTTCGTACAGGGGGGTTCCGTCAGGATTGGTTTTCGTTGTATACGGGCCTACGAAAATCTCCAGGTCCTGGGTAGTGTCGGTAGCGGCCACGAAAACACGTGCATCGTACGTATTGCCCTGCATTACGTATGAAGTGTTGGTTGTGACAGTCGGGACGATATAGTTGAACCTGAATGCACCGGCGTCAATCTGGGTGTAAAGGAAGTTGAGCACATCGGTCTCGGCGTTGCGGACGTCAACCTGCATCTTTGAAAGGATGGTGATCACTGCCACAAGAGGCATGGTCTGGAAGTTGGCATTTACCCAGTTTTCAGTACCGGTTTTTTCAAGGTTCTCCGGATCGTCAGTATTGAGAATATCAAGTATTGACTGTTCAGCAGAGGCATCTTTGCCCTCGAGGGTTTCCACAAGGTATTCCCTGTAGTCTTCCAGCAGGGCCTTCAGATCATTGCCCTTTCCTGCCTGGTTTGCTCCGATAAGTATTTCCGAAGGGATATTGTTTTCGTCTATCTTTTTTACCTTGGTGACATCAATCTGGTTGTCGGGAAGGAGTGCTTCTGATTCCGGGCCCTCGGCTGTTGTAATGATCTCAACCTTAAGATCCTGAATGTAATTAAAAACTTCATCGGCTCTTGCCTTGACCTCATATGCCTTGGTTTTCCAGGTTCCCGCCTTCTCGGGATTCTCTGCCGCGGCAGCATCAAAAGCTGCATAGGTTATATCATTCTTTTTGATATAGTTCGCGGTGGTCTTCGTCAGGCTCAGGTCAACCTTCTTGAAAGCCTCGACTGCCTCCTTTGAAACGTTAAGCGCAAGCATTGCTGTCAGGATGAGGTACATCATCCCGATCATCTTTTGCCGCGGGGTCTCTTTTCCCTTAGCCATTTGCTGTTAGTTTAAATGTTAGCTTATTAGTTGACGATCTCAATATTACTTCACGTTCATGGCAGCAAGCATGTTGCCATAGACATTATTGAGCGAGCTGAGGTTCTCATTCAGTTTGGCCACCTGTTCACGGTATTTCTTCGTGTCATCGGCTGAGCCGGTAAGGTCTTTCATCAGGCCTTCCATTCCCTTGTAGATCGTTTCAGCACTCTTCACGTGATCATTGGTGCCGCGCAGCTGCAGTTCATATGCTGCATTGAGAGCTGAAAGGTTCTTGTTGAGAGCCTCAAGCTTCTCATGGTATGATTTACCGCCTGTCTCGATGGTCTTTGATGACTCGCCGATAGCCTGGTATACGTTGCTGGTGTCAGTCATTGACCTTGCGGTCTGCCTTACTGACTCGGAGAGGTTCATCAGTGAGTCATTGGCCTTTTTGATTGTGCTGGCATACTCATTGGTTGTGGCTGCCAGGTCACCCATGGCGTTGAAGTTCTTTGTAGTTTCGGTGAGCTTCTTCAGGCCCTGGCTGAGGCTGTCAAACACAGCAGGTGTGATTCCTGCATCGGCAAGCATCTTGTCGAACTGTGAGAGTCCGGCACCGCCGCCATAGCCACCGCCACCGCCGCCACCGCCGATAGCTGCGAAACCAACCTCTTCACCTGAATAGTTGGGATCAAGCTGCGGGTAAACGAGTTTCCAGTCCGGTTCTTCCTTCAACGGCTCGAATGCCGAAAAGAAGAAGATGATTGCTTCTGTGATAAGACCCACAGAAAGGAGCAAGCCTGCGTAGGGATAGTGCTGAATCTTAAAGAGAGCACCGATAATTACGACTGAGGCACCCCAGCCGTAAAGTTTGGACATGAATGCTTTCCATTTACTGGTATGAACAAGTTCCGAGAGGCCCATATATTTACGTTTTTAAGGTTTACGGTATTAGTTATTTACTCCGATATAAGTTCTCACATTGCGGAATCCGACAAATGACTTGGTTGAGTCCTGGTATTCGTAATCCCTTGTTGATGTCTGAAGGAACAGAGCAATATCCTTCCATGAGCCGCCCCTGATGACTTTGCGCTTGAGCACGGGAGGATCTTCCGGGCGGGCGTTGTATTCATAGTCGGGGTTGAGGTCATGGGTAAAGACATATGATGAGGGATGGTATGCGTTTGAGGTCCATTCGGCCACGTTGCCGGCCATATCAAACAGTCCGTATTCGTTTGGTTCGAAGGAAGCCACTTTTATTGTATAAACGGCTCCGTCATCGATGTAGTTTCCGCGCAGGGGTTTGAAGTTGGCCAGGAAACAGCCCTGGTAGTTGCGTGTGTAGGGGCCGCCCCAGGGGTACATCGAGAGGTCAAGGCCGCCGCGTGCTGCATATTCCCATTCGGTCTCCAGCGGGAGCCGGTAGTTGTGAACGTCAGCAATACCCTGTGCGCGCAGGTGCTCATTCATGAAGTTGGTACGCCACACGCTGAATGCGCGTGCCTGTACCCATGAGACTCCCACTACGGGATAGTCATCATACCCCGGGTGCCAGAAATAAAGTGTGGCCCACGGTTCATTGAATGAATAGGTGAAGTCCCTTATCCATGCAAGCGTATCAGGGTAGATATTCACCACATGATGCATGATGAATGAAGAACGGTCTTTCACCTCGGTGGTGTTGCCGTCGAGGTCGGTAACGGTACCTTCGTACTTCTGATCCTTGTAGTTGTACCTGGCCTTGGCTGCCTGCTTGTAATCAACCCAGAAATATGAGTAGTTCAGGAGCCGGGTGTCCCACTGCTTGTTCCCGTTGAATCTCTCTTCGGGAGGATAGTACATGGTCTCTGCCACTGCCTGGACGTTTTCGTCTTCCCAGTCTATCTCTTCATCCCAGTTAAGAATGTTGGGCTCCAGTACATTTCCTTCATCATCAGTCCTGAAGAATTCATAACCCTCTATGCCTTCCTCTCCCAGTTTTGTCCTGAGGATGGAGTCACGCACCCAGTAGGTGAACTGACGGTATTTATTATTGGTGATCTCTGTCTGGTCCATCCAGAATGCTTCAACTGTAACTGTCTTTGAGAGGCTGTTCATTGCGCGCAGGGGGTCCTGGTCACTTGGTCCCTGTACAAAGGAACCGGCCGGGATGAATGCCATTTCAAACGGCTCCGGCTCATAGAACTTCTTCCTTCCCTGAACGCCTGTCAACTCGCCTGATTCGTAAGAGCCACAGCTGCTTAAAATCAAGATCAACGCAAGAGCTAAAAGGGTTACCTTTTTCATATACTCATTAATTTAAATATGCAAGTAATTTTATTTTTTCCTGTCCTCTAAAGGAAACGGATACTCTTGTATCTGGTAACGCTTTTCCCGAGACCAAGGTCGAAGCTGTAAGAAACCATGAACTCATGTGAGCCGCTGGTTCCTTTTCTGATCTCCGATACCGGGAAGTCATATCCATATCCAATCTTTAGACCGTTATACAATTCTATGCCTGCGAATCCTGTGATTGCGTCACTTATCCTGTAAGAAACGCCACCCCATATCTTTTTATTGTATCTAACCATACCTGTGGCTAAATATTGTGTTGTGGCGCCGTCATTTACTATAAATACCGAGGGGACGAGCTCAAAGGCAGGGTTTGGAAGCTGGAAGTAGTAACCGGCGGTGAGATAGTATTGCCGGCTGACATAAGTAGCTGTCTCCGAATATTTTATTTTAGGCTGGTTGAGGTGTGTGACTGAGATGCCGGCATAGTAATTGACTCCCTGGTAATATACTCCGGCGGAAAAATCAAGTGCCAGAAATGATTCATCATTTTCCGGTATCAGGGGGTCACCTGTCGGAGGTGTGTGCCCCGGGCCGGAGGGGATGAACCATTCCGGTGATACTGTCTTGTTGAGAACCCCGGCGCTGAAGCCGGCTCCGAGGGTACCGGTACCGAGCGAAAAGTGCCCGGCATATGAAAGACTGATGTCAATGTCATTGCTGAATCCGTACTTGTCTGACTCAACAAGGAGGCCGGCTCCGCTGCGCAGCCCGAAGAGGCTGAACGGAGCGCTGACGTTGAAGAGCATTGTGGAGGGTGCTCCGGGAAATCCCACCCATTGCTGCCGGGTAAGGGCTGAGGCCGTGATCATCCCCGTCATGCCCGAATATCCCGGATTAAAGGTCTGGGTATTGAACATGTAGTGGCTGAACACCGGGTCCTGCTGGCCGGAGACGATGCCTGCCGGGAGTAATAATGCGAGGATGAATATCCAGATTTTCTTCATTTCAGGGAGTGCCTGTAAGCCCTTACATATAACGGGTAAAATAAATAAAAAAATATACATGCCACAAAATTGAGGCCAAAAATCAATGGCCGTATCTGAGCAGTCCGCGCGTCCACCTCACGGGAACCTGGTCACGGTTGGCCATGAGATAGTCTTCGTAGGAACAGGCAATATACTGTGGCTCGCCGGCAGAATTGCGTATCTCCATCCACCACCGGTCAGTGATCATGCTCTTGATGAAGATGGCTTCACTCTCCAGGTCACTGAGTGTTACGTGATAGCGGGTAAACCTGGAGTTTGACTGGTCACTGAGGAATGAAACCTCATACTGTTTCTGTGAAAAGCCTTCGAGGAAGAACCAGATAAGCTGAGCTGCCAGGTCAGAGGTCTGCATTCTGTTGTCAAGGGCCGGATTAACCTCAGTAACGGAGAAGATCTTCAGGTTGTCAGAGAGGCCGGCATACCTGGCAAGAAGACAGATCTCCTCGCCGTAGAAGCCGTTGACTGACGGGAGGAATGTGCCCGGGGCATCTGACTGCCTTACAGAGCCGATGTCAAACAATGCGGCAGCAGCGTCACGGAAGAGGGGTTCGGTCTCATGAACAGCCGAGCGTACTTCGCCGATGCGCATCATGTCATAATGCCGGCGGTTGAACCTGTTCACCACCTGCTGGTCAGTGAGGTATGTCTGGTGACCTATGGCTGACAGGTGGGAGAGGCAACTACCGCTGCGGTAGATGAGGTCATTCATCCAGTTGAGCGAGTCAGGCGACCGCTTCTCCGGGGTGAAGTCTATACGTGAATCAACCGACACCAGTGACCATTTTTGCTTCCCTGCCGAGAGAGCCCTGTCAATTGCCGGCATCAGGGCGCTGGTGCCCCCGATTACCACCGGCACGATATCCTGTGAAAGGAGTTGAATAAGCACGTCGCGAAGGCCTGCTATCGTGTCATCAAATGACGCTCCGGGCCTGAAGTTTCCCAGGTCAGTGACCTTCAGCCTTCCCGGCAGCCTTGAGAAGGAGTAGAGGCTTTTCCTGACAGCATCAGGAGCCTGTGCAGCTCCTGAATTAATTGACGAACGGTCATCAGGCACCCCTATGAGTGCCACGGCAAAACCGCCGAGATCACCTATGGGCTCATTGCCGGTATTGACCATCACGTTGTGCGGAAAGGCCGCAGATCCTTTAAGCGGCTCCACCCCGGGTTTGTCGAGGCAGACGGGATCAATATACTGGTTCAGGTCAATCATACATATTATATATGGTCACTTCTTCCTTTTTCCACGGGTACTTTTTGTCTTGCTCCCTTTCTCGATTATTGCAAGGCACTCTTCCCTGGTAAGCTTTTGCGGATCGGTTCCCTTCGGAATGCGATAGTTGGTCTTGTCATGCATTATGTAGGGACCATATCTGCCGTTGAGCACCATTATATCACCCAGCTCGCTGATCACCTTCTGCTTGTCACCTTCTCTCTTCTCCCTGATCAGCTCAGAGGCTCTCTCCGCCGTGATTGTATACGGATCATCAACGCCTCTCTTCAGTGAGTAGAATTTGCCGGCGTGTTTGACATACGGTCCGAACTTCCCCACCCCGACGGTCATTTCGCTTTCCTCGAAGGTTCCCACTGTGCGCGGCAGCGCGAAGAGGGCGAGGGCCTCCTCAAGCGTTATTGTCTCAAGGAGCTGGTCACGCCTCAGGTTGGCAAACCTGGGTTTTTTGTCCTCTGAGGCCTCGCCCAGTTGCACAACGGGCCCGAAACGGCTCATCTTCACTGCCACCGGCAGGCCCGTTGCCGGGTCTGTCCCCAGCTGCCGCGCCCCCGTCATCCGTGCCCGTGTTGAAAGCGAGTCATCAACAGTCTTCCGGAACGGTCCGTAGAAGGTGGAGATCATCTTGTCCCATTTCATCTCGCCGGCAGCAATCTCGTCAAACTCCTTCTCTACGCCTGCAGTGAAATTGTAGTCAAGTATGTCAGGGAAATTGGCAATCAGAAAGTCGTTCACTATCATGCCTATATCCTTCGGGAAGAGCTTGGCCTTTTCCTTGCCGGCAATCTCAGTCTTATCGCTCCTTGTTATCCTGCCATTTGTGAGGGTCAGCTGTGCCAGGTTGCGTTTCTCCCCGGGCCTGTCCTCGCGGGCCACATAACCACGTGACTGTATTGTTGATATAATGGGGGCGTAGGTGGAGGGTCTTCCGATACCCAGTTCCTCAAGCTTCTTCACCAGGCTTGCCTCGGTGTAGCGAGGCGGGGGAGAAGTAAAGCGCTGCAGTGCGGTGATGGTTCCGGGCGTAAGACCCATCCCCTTGTCGACACGCGGGAGAATGGCCTTTTCGTCCTCGGTATTGTTGCTGTCATATGATTCGGTGTAAACCTTCAGGAAACCGTCAAAGAGGACGACCTCCCCGGTGGCTGTAAAGTTGACAGGGGAGGCTGACATGCCAATTGTGATTGTGGTCTTTTCAACCCTGGCATCAGCCATCTGTGAGGCTATCGCCCTGCGCCAGATAAGCTCGTACAGTTTCTTTTCATTGTTGGTGCCGGTGGTATCCTTCCTGTCAAAATAGGTTGGCCTGATGGCTTCATGTGCCTCCTGTGCGCCGCGGGAATGGGTTTTAAACTGCCGGGTGCGCGAGTATTCCGGGCCATATTCACCGGTGATAACATCCCGGGCGGTGTTCAGCGCCAGAGAGGAGAGATTTGTCGAGTCAGTCCTCATATATGTAATCTTTCCTGCCTCATACAGCTTTTGTGCCACTGACATCGTCTGTGCCACCGAGAAGCCAAGCTTGCGGTAGGCCTCCTGCTGCAGGGTGGAGGTGGTGAATGGTGGCGCCGGTGACCGGGTGCCGGGCTTAACCACAATATTTTCAACTGTAAAGGAAGAATCACTGCACTTCTCAAGGAATTGCCTGGCTTCAGGCTCGGTGCTGAATTTTTTCGGGCATTCAGCTTTAAGAAGCACTTCGGTTCCTTCGCTGTTCCTGCCGCTGAATGAGCCGGTAACCCTGAAGGCGGAGTCAGCAGTGAAGCTGATTATCTCGCGTTCGCGGTCAACAAGCAGGCGGACGGCCACCGACTGCACACGGCCTGCCGAAAGTGAGGGCTGCACCTTCTTCCACAGCACCGGTGAGAGCTCAAAACCTACAAGCCTGTCGAGGATCCTGCGGGCCTGCTGTGCATTGACAAGGTTCATGTCTACCTGGCGCGGTGATTCCACCGCATGGGTGATGGCATCCTTCGTTATCTCATGAAACACAATGCGGCGCGTGGTTTCCGGGTCAAGCCCGAGGACGGATATAAGGTGCCATGCAATTGCCTCCCCCTCACGGTCCTCATCGGAAGCAATCCATACAGTCTTAACCTGGCCCGCAAGCTTCCGGAGCTCTGCCACAACCTTCTTTTTGTCCTCAGGTATCTCATAAACCGGGGCAAATCCTTTGTCAACTTCCACACCCAGGTTGTTCCTCACGAGATCACGAATGTGCCCGAAGCTTGAAACAACGGTATAATCCTTTCCGAGAAATTTTTCTATCGTTTTTGCTTTGGCAGGAGATTCAACTATTACCAGATTATCAGTCATCCGAGTTTTTTTAAAAACAGGGCAAAGTAAATGAATAAGGGCGCCAACTTCAAAATTTTGAGAAAAATTCTGTATTAATCATTAAATTAGCGGCCTTATAATGAGGTTATCATGAGGGATAAAAAATTCCGGAAAAACGTTATCTGGTTCTGGGTAATAATATCTCTGCCGGCAGTATTGCTGCTGACATTGTTCATCCTGATCTCTGCCAACAGGCTCGGTCCCATCCCTTCGTTTGAGGAGCTTGAGAATCCTGCCAGCAATCTTGCCGCCGAGGTATATTCAGAAGACAACGTCCTTCTTGGCAAATTTTACATTCAGAACCGCACATGGACTGAATACGAAAATATTTCACCATATGTGATTGATGCTCTGATCGCCACTGAAGACATCCGTTTTTACAGGCATGCGGGTATTGACTTCCGCGGCCTGGCAAGGGTGCTTGTCAAGACCATTCTGCTTGGCCAGAATACCGGAGGAGGCAGCACAATCACACAGCAGCTGGCCAAGAACCTCTTTTTGCCCAGGGACCTGTCAAATGATCCGGCCATAGTGCGGACCTCGAAGCTTACCGTGGCCAAGTTCAAGGAGTGGCAGACGGCAGTGAAGCTTGAGCGGAGCTACACGAAGGAAGAGATCATCACCATGTATCTCAACGTCTTCGACTTCATTTATAATGCAGTGGGCATCAATTCGGCCGCGCGGATTTATTTCAACACCACCCCAGATTCACTGAATATCGAGCAATCGGCGATGCTGGTGGGTATGCTGAAGAACTCTGTTGCCTACAATCCCCTTCGCAATGAGGAAGGTGCCATTAAAAGACGCAACGTCGTTATTTCACAAATGGAAAGATACGGGTATATTTCCCGTACCGTAGCCGATTCAGTCAGCCAGCTCCCCCTGGGCCTCGACCTGCGCGAAGACAGCCATAACACAGGGCTGGCAACCTATTTCAGGGAGTACATAAGGTCAACCATGAACAGCAGGGAACCGCAGAGAGACTGGTTCTATTCGGACGATGCCTACAATGATGCACTCTGGCGCTGGCAGAATGATCCCCTCTATGGTTGGTGCTACAAGAACACAAAACCTGACGGCACCCCATATAACCTTTACCGTGACGGCCTGAGAATCTATACCACTCTTAACTCGAAAATGCAGACCTATGCCGAAGAAGCTCTTGCAGAGCACCTTTCCAAAAACCTTCAGCCGGTCTTTGACAAGAGAGCACGGAACAACCGGAATCCGCCATACTCAAATGACCTCACAACTGCACAGGTAAACCAGATAATGGCCAGATCAGTCAGGCAGAGCGACAGATACCAGAACATGAGGAGAGCCGGCATCCCGGAAGATTCTATCACCCTCGCATTCAACACCCCGGTACCGATGAAGCTCTTCTCATGGAAGGGCGAAAGAGATACTGTGATAACTCCGCTTGATTCAATAAGATATTACAAGTTCTTTGTAAGGTCATCATTCATGGCCATGGACCCCCACACGGGATATGTGAAGGCCTATATCGGCGGACCTGATTTCAGGTATTTCAAGTATGACGCTGTTACCCAGCAGAAGAAACAGGTTGGGTCTACAATCAAGCCGTTCCTTTATACACTGGCAATGCAGGATGGTTACTCTCCCTGCTTTGAGGTTGAAAATATAGAGCGCTCCTTTGAGGTCAATGACACAATATGGAGACCCAGGAGCTCAGGGCCCGAGGAGTACCACGGCAAAATGGTGACATTAAAGTGGGGTCTGGCACAGTCGGAGAATTATATCTCAGCGTGGCTGATGAAGCAGTTTTCGCCGCAGGCAGTGGTTGACATAATGCACAGGATGGGCATAAGAAGCTATATTGACCCGGTAGTGTCAATCTTCCTCGGAACTTCAGATATTTCACTTGAAGAAATGGTGGGGTCATACGGAACCTTTGTCAACAAGGGAGTGTATACCCGCCCCCTCTATGTAACCCGCATTGAAGACCGCAACGGCAACGTACTATCCTCCTTTACCCCGTTTATTGACGAGGTTATCAGCGAGGATGACGCCTACCTGATGACTTCACTGCTGCAGGGTGTTGTAAGCAGCGGCACCGGTGTGAGACTGAGGCTTACCTATAAGCTGACAAACGAAATGGGTGGAAAGACGGGAACCACACAGAACCACTCCAACGGATGGTTCATGGGTGTTATGCCTGATCTTGTGGCTGGTGTCTGGACTGGCTGGGAGGACCAGGCAATCCATTTTGAAGATCTCTCAATGGGGCAGGGAGCCAACATGGCTCTGCCGGTTTTCGGCATTTTCATGCAGAAGCTGCTGGCTGACAAGGATTTCTCAGTCATTGCAGATTCGAAGTTTGAAGCACCTCCGGGGTTTAATGTGGATCTCGACTGTGACAGGGTGAACAGGGAAAAGCAGGGGAACCCATACAGGCAGAGGGAATACTAGGGAGGAGGAAGGCGGTAACAGTTATCAGTTATCAGTTGTCAGTTGTCAGTTATCAGTTGTCAGTTTGAGGTGCGGACGGAGGAGACGGTCTGTACGACTGATAATTCAGGAGAAGAGCAGTCTCACCAGTCCTTCAATCTTATATACTTTGGATATTTTGATCGCGGGCACATCTCTCACATCCCTGTGAAACCCGGATATCACGATCTCAGTGAATCCCATCCTGGCAGCCTCCATGATTCTCTGTTCTATTCTTGCCACGGGCCTTACCTCTCCAGATAATCCCACCTCCCCGGCAAAAGCTGTATGATGGTCAACCGGTGCGTCGAGGTTTGACGAGAGCACGGCGGCGGCAACGGCCAGGTCAATAGCCGGGTCACTGACTTTAATACCTCCTGCGATATTCAGGAAGACGTCCTTCACTCCCAGTCTGAACCCTGCTCTCTTTTCAAGTACTGCCAGCAGCATGTTGAGCCTCCTGGTGTCAAAGCCCGTGGAGCTTCGCTGCGGGGTGCCATAGACAGCGCTGCTGACAAGTGACTGGGTCTCTATCATGAAAGGCCTCACCCCGTCAACGGTGGCGGCAATTGTCACACCGCTGGCCGGGTCACGGTCATGGCGGATGAACAACTCGGAAGGGTCTGTCACCTCGCGAAGGCCATCCTGGCCCATCTCGAAAATGCCTATCTCGGCCGTTGATCCGAAGCGGTTCTTCACAGGCCTGAGTATCCGGAAAACATAGTTGCCGTCACCCTCAAACTGCAGCACCACGTCTACTATATGTTCCAGCACTTTCGGCCCGGCCAGCGTGCCGTCCTTGGTGATGTGACCTATCAGTATCACAGGTACTCCTGATTCCTTGGCATAGCGCAGCATCATGGCCGCGCACTCCCTGACCTGTGTGACGGATCCGGCGGAAGACTCAAGCAACGATGAACTCAGGGTCTGTATGGAATCAATTATCAGAAGTTCTGGTTTAATGGCGCCGGCCTGTGTCAGTACATGTTCCGGTTCTGTTTCGTTGTAGATGAAGCAATTGTCATTTTGCCCCGCAAGCCTTTTAGCCCTGAGTTTGACCTGTCCCTCGCTCTCCTCGCCGGAGACGTACAGTACGGTCCTGCCTGGTGTAGCCAGGGCAATCTGCAGTGCCAGAGTTGATTTCCCGATGCCGGGCTCGCCGCCCATCAGTATAAGTGAACCCTTCACCATGCCGCCGCCAAGAATACGGTCCACTTCCCCGATGCCTGAAGTGATCCGGTCATTCTCATTCGCCTCTATCCCGGAAAGGAGTTCCGGTTTACGGCGTGCGGCATCCCTGCCTGCCGCTGACGGCGGTGTGGCAGTGACAATCTCTTCGCGGTAGCTGTTCCACTCGTGGCATGCCGGACAGTGACCGATCCACTTGGGTGACTCTGCGCCGCAATTCTGGCACACATAGACAGATTTATTCTTCGCCATGGGAAAAGGAATATGCAACAGCCAAATTTACTAAAAGAAAAGGTATCAGGCCTGTTTTTCAGTGACCACCGATGAGAGTACTTTTCCGCCCTTTTTTCCAAAGAGAGCATAAAGCGAAATGGCACCGGCAATGGCTATCAGGATCATTTGCGACTCATGCTCGAGAGTTGCATAGGTAAGCCCCTCCTCCAGCGGGATGGCGTATGCCACGAGCATGCCGCGAGAAATGATCCAGTGATATGCACCAAGCCCGCTTTGAACAGGTGCGGCCATGCCGAAACTGCCTATGACAAGGATGAACATTGTTGCTCCTACACCCAGACGTGACGTGGATTCAAGACAGAGCAGCGGGAAATATGACATGAAGAAGTATGCCACCCACAGCAGTATCGTGAGGAACAGGAATTCCCACCTGCGCTTCAGCCTGAAAATTGATTTAAGTCCTGAAAAGAGACCATCGGAAAATGAATAGACTTTTCTGAATAACGGCCTTGCCGACAGTTTTTCCCTCAGCATAAAAAACATTACTATGGCCGTCACTATGAGGAGTAAGGCTATAACAGTCACAATAGTAGCAGACCCGAGCGATGATGAAATCTTTTGTTGTGCCGGAATGAATACATTTTCAGAAAGGAAGCTTCCTGTTGCAGTAGTTCCGGCGGCAAGAGTGGCTCCGAGGATTACCAGGACCGTCAGGACATCTATGGTTCTTTCAATCAGCATTGTTCCCACAAGCTTGTCAAACGGGATATTCTCCTTGCGGGAGAGGGCTGCGCACTTTGTAACCTCTCCCAGCCTGGGGAAGATCATATTGGCAAAATATCCGATGACAACTGAATGATATGCATGCATGACGCCCGGGTTGTATCCAAGGGGCTCGATGAGCAGTGTCCAGCGACGGGCCCTGATCAGGAAGCTGAGAAGGGCAAAGATCACCGCAGGGACCAGCCACCAGTAGTTGGCCTTTCGGAGCACTGACCAGAGTTCACTTAATTTGATTCCGCGGAATGACAGCCACAGAAGCAGGGCTGCCAGTGAAAGGAACAGCACTGCCTTCAGCAATTGAGTAATACTCCTGTTCAACGGTCAGATGATTTTGTTTGTGGCAGTATCCGGGAAAACGATTTTCGGCCTGAAAGTACCGGCTTCTTCAGGTGTGATATTTGCAAATGCCATTATAATGACCACGTCTCCCACCGCTATCTTCCTTGCGGCGGGACCGTTCAGGCAGATTTCGCCTGACCCCCGCCTGCCTTTGATTACATAGGTTACAAGCCTTTCTCCGTTGTTTCTGTCAAGAACATGGACTTTTTCATGTTCAAAAAGACCTGCAGCATCCATCAGGTCTTCATCGATGGTGACGCTGCCAACATAGTTCATGTCAGCACCGGTGACGGTGACATTATGTATTTTTGATTTAAGTACTTCTATTGTCATTTTGTAAAAAGAGATTGTTTTCTGACGGTGCAAAGATAACTATCCTTTGATTTTACCGCAACCCGATCTCAATATTGTCAATCAGCCTTACTTCCCCGGCCCACAGGGCGATGCAGCCGTAATATTTCTTTCCCGGTGACATTTCAATCACTGAACGTACCGGAGTGAGTGTTCCATCCTCAACTATCTCAAAATACTCGAGCCTGAAGTCGGGGATCATATTAATGCGGTCAGAGACGAATTCCCTGATCTCTTTTATCTCATAGTCAGAGATCATTGCGGCGGCGGCTATCAGGGTACGGTATATCTCGCCTGCCCTTTCGCGGTGCTGTACCAGCAGTCTTCGATTACGGCTGCTCATGGCAAGCCCGTCCTTTTCCCTCACAATGGGGCAGGCGATGATCTCTGTCTTCGGGTACTCCCTCCGGGCAAGCTCCCTGATTATTGTAAGCTGCTGGAAGTCCTTCTGTCCGAAGAAGGCGCACGACGGCCTGATTATGTCAAAGAGCCGCGAGACCACCTGTGCCACACCGTTGAAATGGCCTGGCCTGTGCTCTCCCTCCATCACCCTCTCCAGGTTTCCAAAGTCGAAACGGCGTGTATCAGGTTCAGGGTAGATCTCTTCCACCGGGGGAACAAAGACAAAGTCATTTTCCCTCAGCAGGCCTGAAAGCATCTCCAGGTCGGAATCAAGTGTCCTGGGGTACTTCAGGAGGTCCTGAGGGTCATTGAACTGGGTGGGATTGACAAAAATGCTTACGGCCACCATACGGCAGTTCTCCACGGCACTGGCCACCAGTGAGAGATGGCCTTCATGGAGAGCACCCATGGTTGGCACAAAGCCGGGGTTGCGCAGGACGCTGATCCTGTAATGGTCCTTTACTTCCTTGACTGTTGTCAGTACTTTCATAACCTTGGCTTTTAAAGTCGGTAAAGCGGGCCGTTTTACTGAACGGATACCGGGCCCGGTACTGCAAAATAACACCATTTTTGTCAGTAACCCGTTGTCTCTAAGCTTGGAAATTAATTCAGTTTTTTTTATTATCTTTGCACTTTGATTTAATCCTAAGGTATATCTGGAGGTATTAATGGAGAGCAGAAGGGTACTGTTTGTTTCGCAGGAGATCATGCCTTACCTCGGCGAGACGAAGCTTTCAAAGATCAGCCGTGATCTTCCGCAGGGCATACAGGAAAGGGGGAAAGAGATCCGGACGTTCATGCCCCGATATGGCTCGATCAATGAGAGAAGAAACCAGCTTCATGAGGTCATCCGTCTCTCCGGGATGAACCTGATCATAGATGATACCGACCATCCGCTGATCATCAAGGTAGCCTCCATCCAGAGTGCCCGCATGCAGGTGTATTTCATTGACAACGATGATTATTTCCAGCGGAAGCATACTGTGGCGGATGCCGCAGGCAATGAGTACGATGACAATGACGAGAGGGCCATTTTCTTTGCCAGGGGAGTGATAGAAACCGTACGGAAACTGCGCTGGAGCCCCGATATTGTCCATGTCCATGGCTGGCTCGCATCACTTGTACCGCTTTACCTCAGGAAACTTTATTCCGATGACCCTGTTTTCAACAAGGTAAAATCAGTATATTCAGTTTACAATAACGGCTTCAAAAAGCCGTTAAAATCTTCTCTGTCCGACAAACTTATGGCAGACGGGATTGACAGCGCCGCACTCAAATCAATAAAGGGAAACGCGGATTTTCTCAGCCTGACTTCACTGGCCGCTGAGAACTCCGACGGAATAATTTTCGGGTGCGAGAAGATTGATGATCTGGTAAAGAAAAGAATCACTGCCATGGGAAAGCCTCTGCTTGAGTACCAGGGAGAGGAGAATTATATAGATGCATACAATGACTTTTATGACAAACTCCTTCTGGAATCTGCAAAATAACAAACCCGGCAATACCCGCAAGGGCATGCCATCAATCATACTTACTCTCTCCGTCCTGCTTGCCGCAGCAATGCTGTCGTGCTCCCAGGACCCCGTCAGGATCGGCCTCGAACTGCTGCCTGAGAGTGACTTCATTGATATCAGGTCAACAGACACTGTCGGCATAGAAGCATACACAATGTACAACGATCTCTCAGTCTCGGGTGACAGCACTACGATGATCATCGGGTCAATTTATGATGAGGTCTTCGGGACAACGTACTGTGACTTTGTCACACAGCTAAGGCTGATGAGCAAGTGGCCTGCAAAACCTTTCGTTGTTGACTCGGTCTTCCTTTCTTTCCTGCCCTCAGAGATATCGGGTGATGATACAACATCATTTCACACGTTGCGCCTGTACGAAACCGGCACAAAGCTCACTGACCCTGATGAATACTATTCAGGTCAGGATCCGGACACCATCAGGTTCCTTGGCGAATACTTACTTCCGGAGATGAAAGCCGGGACGTCAGCCGAGGTGAAGCTCCGCAACTCGGTGGGAGAATATCTGCTCAGAGACACGACAAAGCTTTACCCCCCAGCCGAATTTTACGAGGATTATTTCAGGGGTCTTTACTGCATGATCCAAAGCACACCCAATACGGTCATGATTAAAATGGATGCGTCACAGAATGTCACCTATAACCCCCTCGGCATTACAGTATACTACCATTCCGATACTGTCAAGTACAGTTACTCCTTTGTGGCCACTCCCCGGGCAGTTAACTACAACAGGTTCACCCATGACCGCTCAACAGCTAACCCCGCCAAACAGATACAGCATGTAAATGACCTCGTGGCTGACACAGTCGTATACCTGCAGTCATACTACGGCCTCTATGTGAAACTTGACATGCCGTCACTGGAGAAATTCAGGGACGTTGAAAACCTGGCAGTAAACAAGGCGAGGATAATTGCACCGGTACTCCTTGACGGCAAAACCTTCCTCGACAAGACAATGCCCGGCAGGGTATATGTACGCTACCGCGACAGCCTGGGCAAGGTGCATCTCATTCCCGACCTTATCCATGATGTCAGCTTCATGGATGGTACCTACTACAGTGACAAGGACTGCTTCATCTTCAACATAACCACTTTCGTTCAGAAATACCTCGACGGCGAGATAGAAGAACCCTCCGTGGAACTCTTCCTGCCTCTCACCGTCACCCGGAACGCTATCTTCAAGGCCAACGCAAACAATCCTGCCTTCAAGCTGGAGTTTGCGTACACCATATATTGAGTAACTAATTTTATTCTTTATTTATGTGTGGAATCGTAGGGTACATTGGATCCCGTCCTGCCCGTGATATAGTTATCAGCGGACTCAAGAGACTGGAATACAGGGGTTATGACTCAGCGGGCATTGCCATAAGCAACGGAGAGAGAACAGAGATATTCAAGTGTGCGGGAAGGGTCCGGGAGCTTGAGGAGATGGTACGCAACAAGGATTTCGACGGTTCAATTGCCATGGGGCATACCCGGTGGGCCACACACGGTGAGCCCAATGAGATCAACGCTCATCCCCAGGTGTCATACAGGGGACATTTCATCGTGGTTCATAACGGAATTATTGAGAACTATGCCCGCATCAAGAAACATCTGGAGGGCCGTGATGTCAGATTTACAAGTCAGACTGACACCGAGGTGCTCGCCAACCTGATGGAGCATCTATACCTGGAGGGTGATCTCAATGCCGAACAGGCAATAATCATGGCCCTCAATAAGGTGGAGGGAACATACGGCATTGCCGTTTACTGCCGTGATGAGCCAGGCAAACTCTTCGCCGCCAGGCTGGGCTCCCCACTGGTGATAGGCGTGGGTGA
Organism: Bacteroidales bacterium; assembly: GCA_027451265.1. GTDB lineage: Bacteria > Bacteroidota > Bacteroidia > Bacteroidales > VadinHA17 > SR-FBR-E99. The sequence goes on from DAIDJT010000001.1 coordinate 36,432, forward strand.
CGGAGAGAATTTCATTGCCTCCGATGCCACGCCAATAGTTGAGCACACTCAGAGGGTAATCTACCTCAATGATGATGACCTCGCGGTTATCAGGAAGGATGAAATGGTGCTCAAGGCCATCAGGAACAAAAGGGTTGAACCCGAGGTGAAAGAGGTTGACCTGAAACTGGGAGAAATTGACAAGGAAGGGTTTCCGCACTTCATGCTCAAGGAGATATTCGAGCAACCCAGGGCAATACATGATACATTCCGGGGCAGGATACTCCCCAACCAGGCGGGTCTCATGCTTGGCGGCCTCCACAACGTCTTTGACACAATGGCAACGGCTGACAGGGTACTTATAGTTGCCTGCGGCACCTCATGGCATGCAGGCCTTGTGGGAGAATACATCATAGAGGAGTACTGCCGCATACCCGTAGAGGTTGAATATGCCTCAGAGTTCAGGTACCGTGACCCCGTCATCAAGAAAGGCGATATTGTACTGGCCATCAGCCAGAGCGGCGAGACTGCCGATACGCTGGCAGCCATCCGGCTTGCAAAGGAAAGGGGTGCGCTTGTCCTGGGAATATGCAACGTTGTAGGGTCATCCATCTCACGTGAGACCAATGCCGGAGTCTTCACCCATGCCGGGCCTGAGATAGGCGTTGCCTCAACGAAAGCCTTTACCACGCAGGTGGTTACACTGGCAATGATTGCCTTCGAGATCGGCTACCGCAAGGGACTGCTGGATGAGGTTCGCTACCGCGGGTTGATACAGGAGCTGACCTTGCTTCCCACCAAGGTGGAAAAGGCCCTGAAGATGAATGAGAAGGCACTTTCACTTGCTGAAATATACAAGGATACAACCAATGCCCTGTACCTGGGAAGGGGCCTGCTCTTCCCTGTTGCCATGGAGGGTGCACTCAAACTGAAGGAAATATCATACATTCATGCTGAGGGCTATCCCGCTGCCGAGATGAAGCACGGACCCATTGCCCTTATAGATGAACACATGCCCGTGGTGGTGGTGGCCACGAAGGAAAACTCCTATGACAAGATCGTAAGCAATATCCAGGAGGTCAAGGCTCGCAAGGGACAGATTATTGCCGTGGTCACCGAAGGCGACCAGGTGATAAGCCGAATGGCCGATCATGTCATGGAGGTGCCGGAGACAATCGCGGTGTTCGCACCGGTGCTGGCTGTTGTGCCCCTTCAGCTGCTCTCTTACCATATTGCTGTCCTTCGCGGATGCGATGTTGATCAGCCGAGGAATCTTGCAAAATCAGTTACTGTGGAATAATAAAAGCCTGGAATTATGGGTGACAGTTACAGAAGTCTGAGCATAGGAGAGATTCGCGGTCTTGAGGCAGCGGGCTGCAGAAGCAACTCCTGGGAGAGCGTGTTCGTGAAAGATCCGTTCAATGCCGAGAGGATACAGAACGTAACCTTCTCGGGTGTTGTCAGGTTGGGTCTCTTCAACGGCGTGGCCCGCGAAAGGTGCGGCCTGCCCCTGATGCACGGCATCAGGAATGCACACATACACAATTGCACAATAGCTGACAATGTAACAATTGCCGACATTACCGGCTTCATTGCCAACTATGACATCGGTGAGGGGGTGGTAATAAGGAACTGCGGCCACAT
>DAIDJT010000002.1 GCA_027451265.1 Bacteroidales bacterium
AAAACTGAAATCTATAAACTCCCCGGGATCCGCAGCAGAGCCTGTAATTGCAGTGGCAGAGATTCCGGCTTCTGCCCCGGTGATTGCAGTGAAAAAGACTTCTGCCATCTCTGCCCCGGTGATTGCGGCGCAAAAGATTCCTGCGATACCTGCCCTGGATGTATCAGTGTCGCAGGCCGCTGTTCCGGAATACAGCGAAGAGACCACAGGGGTCACTGAAGTGGTTCGGGTTCAACCTCTTGCACTTGCTTATGGCCAGGCTCCGGCATCCTCACTGGCTCCGGCCGTGACCCCGTCCATCACGGCACTCAGCGTCAGGGAGCCTATGCCTGTACAAAGTTCGTATGAAGAAAAGAACTGGATGCTCAGAAGCATATCCTACCTCGCAGGTGCAATAACGGGAAAAGAGAAAAAGATTGACGGCTATATGATAGCAAACGGCTGTATCTCAGGCATCAACAGCATCCTCGGATGGAAGATGGAACTGCAGCAGGTAAACAACAGCAAGGGAGATCCGGTGGCGGTGAACTTCAGTTCATCACTCCTCTCATTCACAAAACCCCTGAACAAAAACACACCGTAAGTGTAACTTTCCGGAAGGGATGTTCGTCCCAGCATTAAACAACAAACATTTTTGAACCATGAAAAGAATACTTATCTCATCAGCACTTATTGTTGCCTTACTCGTTCCTGCAGTGGCACAGGAGAAGGAACAGAAACTAAAGGAACTGGAACAGCTTGAACAGCAGACTGAAAAAGCTACCCCTCCTGACACACTCATCCAGGTGGAAGAAGATTCAGCCGCAGCGGTCAGTGAAGAAGCTGCCGGTGACACATCACGAGTGAAAATCGGCGATATCGTCACAATAGAGGATACCGGCGACGAGACTGTCATCAGGATCGGAAAGAGGGGTGTTAAAATGCTTGAGGAAGGTGATGATACCGACATGTTCATCGGGGATGAAGAAACCGAAGAGGAGGTTTTCAATGAAAATTCCCCGAAGAGATTTAACGGACACCTTGGTGGCCTGGAGATCGGCTACAACAACTATTCCACCGGGAGGTGGCTGAATAATGATACGCCGCTTGAGGGATATCTTGATCTCAACACCGCAAAATCATCCGCTTTCAATATCGTCACCCCGCCGGTGAGCATTGGTTTTACCAGGCACTTCGGACTTGTCTCCGCCCTGGGTATCAATTTTAATAATTACCGCTTTGATGGCAACAACACAATCGTGGTTGACGGAGAAGGAGTTGTCGCCCCGGCTTATCCGGCAGAACCGGTTCAGTACGTTAAAAGCAAACTGGCAACGGTTTACGGCACCCTTCCTGTAATGCTCGAATTACAGATTCCCGTATCACACGGAGGCGCGATAAACCTCGGGGCAGGTGTTGTAGGAGCAGTAAAGCTGGGATCACATACAAAGGTTGTCTATCATGATGACGGAAAGCAGAAGGACAAGAACCGTGACGACTTCAACCTCAACGTGCTCAGGTACGGAGTCACCGCCAGGGCGGGATATGAAATGGTCCAGGTGTACGGCACCTGCTACCTGTCACCAATGTTCGAAAAGGGCAAGGGCCCTGAACTGTATCCTTTTGAAATAGGTATTGCCCTGACTATCAGCGACTAATTATAGAAGGCGGGTTAGTTTGACAGAGGGGACATCCGGCAGGGATGCCCTCTTTGTTTTTTATTTGTCAGCCATTCCTGAATCCACGTGTTGGCCGGTTGTACAAAATCAGGTGATTTTATGTAAGTTTGAGGCGTTGAAACAGAGGGCAGTGCGCCGGATGGCAGACCCTGCAGAACCATGAAAATTAAAGGATAAATGAGACTTCTTCTTATCAGCAATTCAACCAATGCCGGAGAGCCTTACCTTGATTACCCCAAAAACAATATCAGGGATTTCCTGGGGACCAGGAAGGTAAAGGCGCTTTTTATTCCATATGCTGCCATAACCTTCTCATATGATGAGTATGAGGAGAAGGTCAGGAACCGTTTCCAGGAGGTCGGTCATGATGTTGTTTCCATCCACCGCTTCAGTGATCCGGTGAAGGCTGTCCTTGACGCACCCGCCATAGTTGTTGGCGGAGGCAACACCTGGATGCTGCTTAAATGTCTCAGGGACAAAAAACTCATTGCCCCGGTGAGAAAGAAGGTTTTGGGAGGCACACCCTATATAGGCTGGAGTGCAGGATCAAATGTAACATGCCCTACGATTATGACCACGAATGACATGCCCGTAACGGCTCCTTCATCGTTCAGGGCCTTTGGGCTGATCCCGTTCCAGATCAATCCCCATTACCTTGATGCCAGTCCTGCCGGTCACGCAGGTGAAACACGCGAACAGAGGATACAGGAATTCATCGAGGTGAACAGGGAAGTATATGTCGCCGGGCTGCGCGAAGGCACAATGTTCCTGCTTGAAGGGAAAAAGCTGTCGCTAATCGGTCCGCGCAATGCGAGGGTCTTCAGGTACGGGAGCGAGTCTGCCGAGGTGAAGCCGGGAAGCGATCTGTCCTTCCTGCTGAAGAAAAGCAAAAGATAAACAACTGCGCCAAAGGGTGCCATGAGACTGGTTCGGAAAATAGCGCTTATCGCCGTCGGGCTGCTTCTGATGCTCATCCTGGTGCCGGGCATATATGCCCTTCTCAGGCAGCAGCAGCTGACGGAAGCACTGACAAGGAAGGTTAATGAGAGCGTCAACACAAAGATCTCCTATGGCAACCTTCGTATAACCATCTTCGAGTCATTTCCCAACATTACCGTCAGGTTCAGCGACCTCCTGGTTGAACCTTCCCCTTTCTACGACAGGAAGCAGTTCACTCATGAGGACACTGATACGCTTCTCTACACATCATCGCTCTCGCTGACAGTCTCAATGCCCTCACTGCTGACCGGCACGGTGGCGGTGAAGTCAATCACTGCAAGGAACGGTGAGGTTAACCTGCTGACCGACAAAAGAGGAGACATTAACTATGAGGTCTTCCATGAAAAGAAGGGAGACGGTAAAAATGTCAGGCTGAAGAACATAAGCGCCGTAAACGTCAAAGCGGTGTATGATGACAGGAGCTCGGGCATGCGTGTATCCGGGAGCGTGGAGCAGGCAATCCTGGGCGGCGAACTGTTCCGGACGGGTATCTACCTCAATACTGCACTGAATGCTGTAATTGATTCAATAAGCTTTACAGGAACAACTGTAAGGGATATCCCGGTGGAGGCCGGAATAAAGCTCCGCAAATCGGCCAGTTCCCTTACAGTTGCCAAAGGATCACTTAGTGTTGCCGATCTCAGGTTCGATATCACCGGGAACGTAAACTACTCATCATCTACCCTCAACCTGAACATTGAAGGTAAAAGATTAAGCATCACATCAGTCATATCCCGCCTTCCCGGGAAATGGAAGACAGCCATCGGTAACTTCTCGCCTTCGGGAACAGTTGACCTTAAGTGCAGCATCACGGGTCCCTACGGTGAAGCCGGGAAGCCACACATAGACCTTACATACGGCCTTGCCGGCGGAAAGATGAGCCACTCCGCCACAGGCTTCAAAGTCAATAACCTTGAGTTCAGCGGCGCACTCACCAACGGCGACCATAACTCGGCTGAAACATTCCGTTTCACCGTCGATAACCTTTCTGCCAGGTATGGCTCTGCACTGGTAAAGGGATCATTCATGATCAACAACCTCCGCAGACCCCATGTCACACTTGCCCTTGACGGCGATCTTGACTTTGACGATCTTGACAAGATCTTCAGGTCAGGTTACGTAAAGGATCAGACCGGATCACTTTCCGGTAGCATCAGGCTCACGGGGACACTGCCTGACAGCATCCGCCCTGCGGCGGCACTTTCACACCTGAAGCCAGATATTTCACTGTCATTCAGGGATTTCGGGGCGACGTTTGCCGGGAAAGGGGTGGCATTGTCAGGCGTGAACGGGTCACTGGCTGTCAAAAATGACCTGGTTGCCGACAACCTCTCTTTTACCTTCAGGGAGCAGCATTTCACCGTCAATGCAGTATTTAAGGACTTTATTCCGTGGGCATCAGGCGGAGGAGAAATCCTCAAGGTCAGCGGCGACGTACATGCTGACAGGCTTGTCGCGGCTGCTTTCACATCCGGAGAAAAGAATGAGCCCGACAGTACGCTCAAACCGGCAGATCTCTTCCCGGAAGATGTCAATGCAAACATCACCCTCAGCGCTGACAGCCTTATATTCAATAACTTCAGGGCTGCCAGCTTCAGCAGCAGGTTAACCTACAAGCCTTATGTGTTGACGTTCAACGAAGCCAAAGCCAGCGGACTGGAGGGAACACTTGAGGGAGAATTAATGCTGGGAAAACAAAAGGAGGGAGGGTTCATCACGAGGGCCAGTCTCAATGTCAGTAATATTGACATCAACAGGGCATTTACAGCCTTCAATAATTTCGGGCAGGATTTCATTGTAAGCGACAATCTCGGGGGAAGGCTGACCGGCAACGTCACAATGGTATCTCCCCTCGACGGAAATTATAATTTCTTCCGCAAAGCGATAGTTGCCGAAGCCCACCTGCTCATCAGTGACGGAAAGCTTGTCAGGTTTGCCCCTGCAGAGAGCCTGTCTTCATACCTTGACCTCGACGAACTGAAGAATATCAGTTTCTCCAAAATGGAAAATGATATTATCATCAATAACGGAACTGTCTCGATTCCGAAAATGCTCATCAACTCTTCGGCTGTAAATTTCACCGTGTACGGAACCCATGCATTTGACGGGGACTATTCGTACCACGTCCGTCTGCTTCTTTCCGAGGTTATGAGCCGGAAGGCAAGGGAGCGCAGCCGTGATGCAAGTTCATTCGGGCAGGTGAAGGTAGACGGAAGCGGCAAAGCCACCGTTCCGCTTAAGATAGAATGTGTAAACGGCAAAACCAGTGTGGGTTATGACTTCGGGCAGGCACAGGACAATATAAGGAATGACATTGCCGCCGAGAAACAGACACTGAAGGGAATACTCAACGAGGAGTATGGCTGGTATGCAACGGATACCACCCGGGTTAAACCGGCAGAGAGCAAACCGAAGTTCACCATCACCTGGGAAGAGGGCAAGGAGCAGCCTGCTGCAACCGAGACGCAGAAGGAAGAGGTGAAGGAAAGTCCGATAAAAATCCTTCTCAAAAAGAAAAGATAGCCCATGAACATCTATCGTAAAAGACTTCTCTGGAAGGTGCTGCTGCTGATATTTGCAGTAGTCATCGGTCTCGGATCACTCATATACACTCATGACCTGGTTGACAGGCTCAAGGAGGAAGAGCGCAAGAAGGCGGAGCAGTGGGCAGAGGCCACCCGCAGGCTTGTCACCTCTGACGATTTTGAATTTCTTTTCAGTATCATTGAAGACAACACGACTGTTCCGGTTATACTTATCGACGAGGAGGAGAGCATCATCTCACAGAGGAATCTGCCGGCAGCGCTTGCCACTGACACCCTGGGAATGGTCCGTGAGCTGAAGCGCATGGCTAAGCGCAATGACCCTATCTCAATTGAGCTGCCAAACGGCATTGTAAATCATCTCTATTACCGTGAGAGCACCCTCCTGCGCCAGCTGAGGATATATCCGTATGTGCAGCTTGCCGTGATACTCCTGTTCATCGGGGTGGCCTATGTGGCATTCAGTTCTTCGCGCATGGCGGAACAAAACCAGGTTTGGGTGGGGCTGTCAAGGGAGACGGCACACCAGCTCGGCACCCCGACCTCTTCACTCTCGGCATGGAGTGAGATAATAAGCAGTAGGTACCCCGGAACCGATATAGCCGAGGAGCTTCCCGCTGACGTCGAACGCCTCAGCCGCGTGGCAGAGCGATTCTCGCTGATAGGTTCAAAGCCGAAACTGGTCCCTGACAATCTGCCGGCGCTTGCTGAGACCACCGTCGCATACCTGCGGAAGAGAATTGCATCTACAATAACACTTGAAGTGCTGGATGAGACAAGTGAATGCAAGGCGCTGTCCTTTAACCAGATACTTCTCGGCTGGGTCATAGAAAATCTCGTCAAGAACTCTGCCGACGCCATGAAGGGCACCGGAAAAATCACAATCAGGCTGACTGAAAACAACTCTGAAGCCTTCATTGACGTGGAGGATACGGGCAAAGGGATACCCAGGAAGGATTTTAAAACGGTCTTCAAGCCCGGTTATACAACCAGGGAACGGGGCTGGGGCCTCGGCCTCTCCCTCTCCAAAAGGATAATAGAGGAATACCACAAGGGAAGGATATTTGTTCATCACTCTGAGCCCGGACACGGATGCTGCATGAGGATAATGCTGAAAAAACAGGCTTAGACGCCAGGGGAGATGATCAGTAGAAGTGATATTGAAATAATGGCCCCTGCCGGTTCATGGGAGGCACTGAGAGCTGCTATCAGGGGAGGAGCTGATTCAGTCTATTTCGGGGTGGAGAAGCTGAACATGAGGGCCCGGTCATCGCATAACTTCACCTCGGCTGATCTGCCTGGGATAGTTGCCCTCTGCAACAGGCACGGCCTCAGGAGTTACCTTACCCTTAACATTGTTGTATATGATGAGGAGATAAATGAAATGAAGGAGGTGCTTGCTGCCGCAGCTGCCGCAGGCATCACTGCGGTCATAGCAACCGACCAGGCTGCAATAGTTGCCGCAAGGGAAGCAAACATCGGGGTACATCTCTCCACCCAGCTCAACATATCCAATGCCGCTTCACTGAAGTTCTACTCTCAGTGGGCAGACGTTGCCGTACTTTCGAGAGAACTTAACCTGCAGCAGGTAAAAAAGATACATGATACCATCATAAGCGATGATATAAGAGGCCCCGGAGGCGGACCGGTGAAGCTCGAGATGTTTGTCCACGGCGCCCTTTGCATGGCAATATCAGGCAAATGCTATCTCAGCCTCCATGAATATGATGCCTCTGCCAACAGGGGTAACTGCTACCAGACCTGCAGGCGGGGCTATACTGTCAGCGACAGGGAGACAGGCTACCAGCTCGACATTGAAAACCAGTACATCATGTCGCCCAAAGACCTGTGCACAATAAGTTTCCTTGACCAGATAATCGGCGCCGGTGCACGTGTTTTAAAGATTGAAGGCCGGGCCAGGCCACCGGAATATGTAATGACTGTCACAAGGTGTTACAGTGAAGCCGCGGCGGCTGTGGCTGACGGCTCCTTCGGACAGGAAAAGGTTGACGGATGGATGCGGCAGCTTGAGACGGTGTTCAACAGGGGATTCTGGGACGGATATTACCTGGGGCAAAGGCTCGGCGAATGGAGCACAACATACGGTTCGGCAGCCACAAGGAGAAAGATATACCTTGGAAGGGTGACTAACTATTTCACGAAAGCAGGTGTGGCTGAAATAAAACTGGAAACGGGAGATCTGTCCGCCGGGGATGATCTGATAATCACCGGCCCCACAACGGGAATGGTTGAGCTTACAGTGGGGGAGCTCAGGGATGCCTCAGAGAAGGAAACCTCCTCAGTTCGAAAGGGAGAGGTTTGTTCGGTGAAAACAGGTGAAACAGTAAGGCGTTCTGATAAAGTATTCACCTGGGTTGAATCCTCTTCACTGAAAAAGGGGTGATCCTATGCCAGTCCTTCGACAGCCTGCATCACCAGGGCAGCGTTGACAGCCTCGTCATCGGTATCAGTGTTGATATATATAACCTGACCTTCCGGTCTCTTTGACAGCCCGTAATGATATGACCTGTCATAATACTCCAGGGTTATTCTGATTGCCGTGGAGTAATCGTTACGTTTTAAGGCCTCGATGGCTTCACGGGTGCGATCGCCTCCCAGTCTTCTGGAAATCTTCATCACTGAAGCCATTATTTCCTCAACGGGGAACGTGGTATACTCCCTGAGAAGCCTGGGCATTCGTGTCTCAATGCTCATCATCAGGGCAATCACCGGAGCAGCCTGCATGCGGGCAAAGAAGCAGTCAGGCATGAATACCGAACCTATATTGTGGCTTTCATCTTCAAGCCACACCGGCATATCCCCGTTGTGTGACTGAATGTCGTCAAAAAGCATGTTTGCAAAGTGTTCGGAGGAAGGCTGGGGCGCCTGTCCAAGAGCACCGAAGGCGGACCCCCTGTGTGAGGCCAGCCCCTCCAGATCAGTAACCCGGGCGCCGGTTGACTTCATGTACCGAAGGACACCTGTCTTCCCGCTGCCTGTAAGGCCGCCCAGAATTATATACTTTCTTTCAATGCCGAGATCGCTGAGGATACGATTCCTGTATGCCTTATATCCGCCGCTGAGCACCAGCGGCTCTATTCCCCCGATCGAAAAAAGCCAGGCCATTGCCTCCGACCTCATCCCTCCTCTCCAGCAGTATAACAGAAGCTTTCCTCCTGCCGCCAGGTCAAGCCCTGACCTGAGCTTCCCCGACATAGCCGGAGCAGCCAGGTCAATGCCTTTCATTACGGCTGGTACATTCCCTTCATTTTTGTAGATGGTGCCAACCACTGCCCTCTCAGCATCATCAAAGAGCGGGATGTTTACTGCCCCCGGGATATGTCCGGCGGCAAATTCCCCGGGCGACCTGACGTCTGCCAGCGGGAGCGTCGCCCGTAGCCCAAGGAAGTCATCAGCCGGCAGTTTATTCAGGGTGAACGGCATTGTCACGCGTGCTTATGGTACCTGTCAATTACCCTTCTGAGCTCTTCAACCGTGACTGGTTTTGCAAGGAGTTCCTTCATGCCGCTCTGTTCGGTCCTTAACCTGGTCTCCGGCATATTGTCTGCAGAAAGAGCCACTATCTGACAAGAGGGGTTAAACCCGAAAATGATCCTGGCTGCCTCAAAGCCGTCAATCTCAGGCATAATAAGATCCATAAGAATTAAATCATAGGATTTCTCCCGCGCCATATCAACAGCTTCCGCACCTCCGGCAGCGTACTCTGCCACCACTCCAAGGACTTTAAGAAGAGAGCCCACAACCTTCCTGTTCAGGTAGTTGTCATCAACCACCAGGACAACGGGGACATCGGATTTGTCAGAGTTAAGCCGGGCCGACTGTTCCTTCAGCGAGGGGAAATGCTCCCTCAGTACCGACATCAAATCCTCGGTGGCAAACGGTTTTACAAGCAGATGGTCAATGCCGAGGTCGACGCATCTTGCATAGTGCCCCTTGGGATCCCTGGAGGTGAACATCATTACAATATGTTCCGACGTGAGGCCTTCATCCAGGAGAGTTCTGGCGGCCACAAACCCGTCATTATCAGGCTCGTCAAAGAGTACCAGCAGGATATTTCTTGCCTGACCACTTTTAAGGCCGGCCTTTATCTGCGAGGCTGTATGCTTCTGGAAGCTGGTCACGGAGACTGGCAGACCTACCTTGTGCATGATGCTGAGGAAGTCGTCATCACGGCCGTGCGGGCCGGTAATCACCAGTGTCCGGATATCTGCCGGGTCAGAGTATCTGCCCAGGTCTATGTTCTTGGATATCTTTTCATTGAGATGAACCCTGACGGTGAACGTAACCTTCAGTCCCTTCTCATGGCCCGAGGCATCCTTCACTGCCGGGCTCTCAGCCTTCAGCTCTCCCCCCATCAATTCAGTGAGCTGCCGTGCCAGTACGGGGCCGAGCTTCAGGTCCTCAGCCCAGTCAGAGCGTTCGCTGAGGGCAGTGATGTAATCACCGAACAGTCTCTTGATCTCCGCCCGGGTGTAGGTATTGCCCGTATCGGTGAGTGTGAATTCAAGAATGAAACTGTTGCCTTCTGATTTCGTGACACGACAGCTGAGCCTTATTGATCCTGACTGGGTGCCAGCTACGGAGTTGGTCATGAGGTTGGTGATCACCTGCCTCAACCTGTACGGATCACCAATGATATTTTCCGGTACTGCCTGTTCAATGTCTGATTCAATTTTGACTGGAGATTCCGGGTTCTGGCGTCTGATGAGGTTGACACAGTAAGCCACCTCGTCACGGAGCCTGAAGGGAATCTCATCCAGGATCATTTTTCCGGTTTCCACTTTTGAAACGTCGAAGATGTCATTGATGATGGTGAGAAGCAGGTCAGCCGACCGTCTCAACAGCCTTGCAACCTCCTTTGAGTCTTCAGGAAGGTCAGACCTGTTGAGCATCTCCGTCATTCCGAGTATCCCGTTCAACGGGGTGCGTATCTCGAAGCTCATCCTTGCAAGCATCTCCGACTTGGCGACGTTTGCGTCTGCCTCCTGACGGCGTGCAAGCTCAAGTGAGGTGATATCAATAAGAGCATCCATCGTGCTGCTGACACCCTCATATGTGACTGGGATGCTGTTGAGGAAAATAATCCTCTCCCCGCCGGGGGCCGGGAGTCTGATCACCTTCCCCTGTCCCAGCTGACCGGCAATATCGCTGATATATTCATTCCGTGAGAGATCAGGCATGAGCTTCCCATTCATGGAGGCTTCGTCTTCAAAGCCAAAGAGGGTGGCTGATTGCCTGTTGGCCCTCAGGATCTCCCTCCCCTGGTTATATATGATGAACCCAACGGGCATCTGGTCAAGAAGAGAGAGAAGGCTTTCCTCCGAGGAAGTCTTTATATTCAGCGTTTGCGACTGTTTTTTCAGGAACCTCCTGAAAAGCAAAATGATAAAGAGTATGGTCAGCATGGTGACCATGCCCAGTATTAAAGAGTTCCTTACAATGAATTTTTGAAAGAATTCAGTATGTGCCGAGAATACAAGTCCGAAGTCAAGACCAAACAGGTTTACAGGATAATATGATGAGAGTATCTCCTGCACTTCGCCGCCGGCGACTCTCATTGTATGGGCCAGCCTTCCCGAATTGCCCATTTCAAGAGCTCCGACTATGCGGTCAGTATTCAGATAGCTTATCTCTTTGCCGCTATTGTCAAATATGACCGTACCGGAGTCACTGATCACCCATTGCCATTGGTACTGCTCGAGGTTGTACTTTGCAAAAATGCCGGAGAAATAACGCCTGAAGTCGATGGTTATCACCATGTTGCCCAACACTTTTCCATCCTTGAGAACCGGGAGGTAATACCTGTACCTGTCACGATCAGTCTCAAGCTTCTCCACTGTGTGGATAACGGGCACGCTCTGAGCCCTGTATGATCCGTCAAGCCATGAGTTCCGCTCTTCGTCCTTGAAGAGGGTATATACATAGCCGTCAGTGTTGTATAACATGAGCCCGACAATTATGTCCCCGTACTTGGAATAGTAGAGCTTCATTTTTTCCTTTGCCCGTTCATTGACCTCCGGGTCGGAAAAGAAGAGAGTTATATCATCGGAAAAATCAATTTCAGTCAGGTCGCTGACAATGTACATACTTGTATTGTCAATGTCAGAGCCTGCTATCATTACCTGCCTGTCAAGCAGTTTGTTTGAATATTCAATCTGGTTTCTGTACAGACTGAAATAAAAAAGCGCTGTAACCAGCATCAGGAGCATAAAAGCGCCGTATGCTGCAATGAAGGTTCTTCTCATCGGTTCTGTATCCCGTAAGGATAACGCTTATCTGTACTTTTCATTGTCCTCGAGCAGCATGCTGATATAGCTTCTGTACCGCCAGGGTTCAATTTCATTCCGGGCCACGGCATCCCTGACGGCACAACCCGGCTCATCCAGGTGAAGGCAATTGTGAAACCTGCATCCTGAAGAGATCCGGAAAATTTCAGGGAAAAAGTGATAAATCTCGCTCCTGTCGAAATCAATGACGCCGAATCCCCTGATGCCCGGGGTGTCAATGACATAACCTCCTCCAGGCATAGGGTGCATTTCCGGAAATGTGGTGATGTGCCTGCCCTGTTCGTGATATTCGGAAATCGGACCGGTCTTAAGTGATAATTCAGGGTTGAGCCTGTTGATGAGAGTGCTCTTTCCAACGCCCGAATTGCCGGAGACGAGTGTTGTCTTGTGTCGCAGGGCTTCCCCGACAGCTGTAAGACTCTCGTCTTCAGTCACTGAAATCATCATTACCCGGTAACCTGTTTTTTCATAAACATCCCTGATATGAAAAGCCCGGGTCATTTCCTCCGGCCCGCAGAGGTCAATCTTGTTTATTACAATCACAACGGGTATGCGGTAAGCCTCGGCAGTAGCCAGGAACCTGTCAATGAATTCAACAGGAGTAGCCGGCATCTTCACTGTCACCATGAGGAAGGCCTGGTCAATGTTGGCGGCAATTATCTGCGACTCACGCGACAGATTGGAGGACCTTCGTATAATGTAGTTCCGCCTTGGCTCAAGGGCTACAATGACGCCTTCACTGACATCAATGGTCACATGGTCGCCTACGGCCACGGGGTTGGTGGTGCGGACGCCGCTGACCCTGAAACGGCCACGGAGCATACACTCATGAATGGTCCCTTTCTCATCTGCCACCCTGTACCGGCTGCCGGTCGATTTGACCACTATACCCTGCTTCAGTCCCTTCATTCTGCCGCAAAAATAAAAAAGTGATGCCTCACGTTGCCGGGCATCACTCTTTTTATTGTCAGTTTTTCGGTTCTTTTCAATATTCGGCAGCCATCAGGAAGAACGGCTTCATCTCGAAGTTGGAGTAGTAAGGCCTGAGCCTTTCGATGTTGTAATACTCGGAAACCTTCACAATCTTTTTGGAGGAGGTAACAACATCAATGGGCACGTTGTCATAGCGTCCGTTCTTGAGTACCACCACCCTGCCGTGAATGCCCTTCATTATCAGGTCAAGAGCCAGGTTGCCAAATGCCATCGGAACTATCGAGTCAACAGCGTCAGGGTCACCGCCCCTGACCATGTAACCAAGCTTCTGGTTGATGATATTTATGGTTTTGCCGTTGTTGAATTTGGCAGAATGCTCTTTTATTTCAGCCGAAACAAGATCTCCGATACCGCCAAGTTTAGCATGTCCGTAGGCATCGCGCTCACTGTCCTGGAAGATCATGTCACCGCCTTTGTACAGGGCACCCTCTGAAACAAGCACTATTGAATAGCGGCTGGGGTTTGAGTTGCGGTCTTCCACCAGGAGTTTTGTAAGCAGTTCGATATCAAATTTGTATTCGGGGATGACGCACCTGTTTGCTGCCCCGGCCATGGTGGGAAGCATGGCTGTGAAACCGGCATACCTTCCGAACACCTCTAGCACCATGATGCGCTCATGTGACCCGGCCGAGGTGCGCAGTGAGTTGGTCATCTGTATGGTACGTGTGACGCACGTGCTGAACCCGATGCAATAGTCAGTTCCCGGGACGTCGTTGTCCATCGTCTTGGGAATGGCCACCACCTTAACTCCCTGCTTGTAGAGATGCACTCCGTAGCTTAACGTGTCATCACCACCAATGGGGATAAGGTAGTCAATGCCCAGCCATTCGAGGTTCTTAAGCACCTCGGGGGTAAGGTCATTCATTTCATCCTTGTAGGTATCCTTCAGATGGTCCGGTACATAGTTCTTTGCCACATGGCTTGGCCTCGTGCGAGACGTATGAAGAAAAGTTCCTCCTGTCCTTCCGGCCCTGTTCACCATGTCATCGGTCAGGATCTGGAAACACTGGCTGTTGTCAGCCTTCGGGTCCCTGACTATCTCAATGATACCGCCCCAGCCCCTGCGCAGCCCTATCACCTTATACCCTTCCCTGTTGGCCCTGATGGTAACGGCCCTGATTGCGGGGTTCAGACCGGGAACGTCACCTCCTCCCGTCAGGATTCCAATTACTCCTTTGATTTTCTTCTGATTTACCATTGTAAATGATGTGTTTGAAACTACTTTAATGCAGGCGGTAAAAGTAGGATATTTCAAAATCATATCAAAAAAGTTATCTGAACCTCCTGAGTATTTTTAATATTTTTGACAAAAAAGTAAATGAATAAAAAAGACAGGGCTCTTGGTTACTTCCGGGAGGGTTACAACTGTTCCCAGTCGGTGCTTATGGCCTGTTCCGGTGAGGGCGGCGGGGCAGCCAGGGTGGCAGCGGCATTCGGCGGCGGCATGGGAAGGCTGCAGAAGACCTGCGGTGCAGTGACCGGCGCTTACCTGTGGTTCGGTATGGCATACGGCGTTTCCGGGCTGCCTTCTGAAAGCGACAAGACAAGGGTGTACAACCGGGTCAGGGAGTTCAACAGGATCTTTATCGAACGGAACGGAACGGACCAGTGTTCGGAACTGCTCGGAGAAGACCTCAACACCCCGGTGGGGAAAGAAAATATTGCAAGGATGGGACTCTCCGGAAAAGTGTGCGAGAAATGCATCCTCGATGCCATTGAGATCATTGAATCACTTGAATAAGCCATGCACAGGGTGGTGATTACCGGTGGAACCGGACTGATAGGCTCATACCTGAGCACCATCCTGGCATCGGAAGGATGGCATGTGGTCCATCTTACCCGCAGCGGGAAAAAGAGAGGCAGGTACGAGTCATACCGGTGGGATCCTGACAATGGTTACTGTGACAGGGAGGCCTTCAGGGAAGGAGATGCAATCATTCATCTTGCTGCATCAAACATAGGTGCAGGCAGGTGGAACGAGGCGAGGAAGAGGGAGATCATCCGCAGCCGCACGGTGACGGGGCAGCTGATCAACCGAATGACTCTCGGTGCGGGGATAATGCCTTCAGTGTACATCACCGCCTCAGGAGTTAACTATTACGGTACAGAGATCTCGGAAAAGATATTTTCCGAATCTGATCCGCCTGCCGGTGATTTTCTCGGCGAGACCTGCCGTCTCTGGGAAGCAGCAGCTGACCCTTTCTCCGGGAAAGGGGTCAGGGTGGTCAGGCTGCGGACGGCAGTGGTGCTTGCCCGTTCCGGATCAGCCCTGAACAGGATGACGGCACCGGCCAGGGCGGGCCTGGTGGTGAGGCTGGCACCCGGCAACCAGTATTTCCCATGGATACACATAGCCGACCTCTGCGGCATCTACAACAAAGCCCTGGCTGACAGCACTATGTCAGGAGCCTTCAATGCCGTTGCCCCGCATCATGTCACACATGACCAGCTGATGAACGAGGTGGCCCGGCAAAAGCACCTTCCGGTCTTCCTGCCGCATGTGCCCGTATGGCTCCTCCGTGCAGTGTTTGGTGAGATGGCCGTCATACTGACAGCGGGAAGCAGGATATCATCTGACCGCCTGTCGGCAGCGGGATTCAGGTTCAGGTATCCTGACATTTCATCAGCACTGAGAGCCTGCCTGTAATGCGGCATCAAAAATGATCATCCGCGCCTCGAAATCACCTCAAGCTTGTTCATGTCAGTGATTTCGATGGTGCGGCCGTTGGCCCTGATAATGCCGTCACGCCTGAATTCGGAAAAGGTCCGTATGACGTTGGCGGAACTCATGCTGATGAGATCGGCAATCTCCTTCCTTGATACAGGAAGTTCGAATATCCTTGAGTGATATATTTCGTTTGAAAAGTAAAGCAGCACGAACGCTGTGCGGCCGGCCAGGTTCCTCCTCCTGATCTCCAGGGTGAGCGAAATGATTCCCTCCGCAGTCTTTGAAAGAGATTTGATCAGGTTAAGTGCGAACTTCCCGTTTTTAAGAATAAGGTCCTTTATGATTTCAATGCGGATGCAGCACACAACTGAATCTTCAAGCGCCGAAAGAGAGTACCTGTAAGTGTCTCCATAAAAGACATTTGTGTTGCTGACAAACTCGAACGGGCGGGTAATTGTAATGATCTGCTCATCGCCTTCCGGAGTTACATTGTAAAGCTTGACGAGTCCGCTCCTCAGGTACTTGAAAGCACGTATGGGATCCCCCGCCCCGTGAATGATCTCGCCCTTGGAATAGGAGATCTCTTCCTTTGTTTCACAGATCTGCTCAACATCTTCCTCATCCAGGTTTGTAAAAACAAGGTTCCTGAGCTCACAGGACAGACAGCTGCATCTCTTTTTCGGAATATTTACTGATACAATCATTAATCTTACAAATTTAGAACAATCCATGACATTATTCGTTCACCTTTTATATTTTTGAACAGCGACGCCCGACAGTCCGGCAATTAAAAATGACCTACGGAACCGACTATCATCTGCACACCGTATACAGTGACGGGAAGCGTGAGCCTGAGGCATACATAGAGGCTGCCCTAAGTCTGAAACTGAAGGAGATAGGTTTTTCTGACCATCTGAACCCGTCAGGTGGTGACCTTAAGTGGTGCATGGATCATGAAAAGCTTCCGGAGTATGCGGAACATATTCTCAGGCTGAAGAGAGAGCATAAGGACATTGCTGTCAGGCTGGGCCTGGAAGTAGATTACCTGCCCGGCAGGGAAAAGGAAACGGAAAGAATAATCAACTCCCTGCCGTTTGACTATATAATCGGCTCAGTACACTACCTGGGTGATGAGACGGTAGACCTCGGCCCTGAATTCTATCTCGGAAAGGATATCGACGAGATTTACGAAAACTATTTCAACCTTGTTTGCGAGGCGGCATCCACCGGCTTCTTTGACATCATGGGGCACCCTGACCTGGTGCGTATTCACCGGTTCCGGCCGGAGGCCGATATCACGCACCTCTACGGCATGATGGCTTCGGCTTTTGCCATCCATGACGTTGCTTTTGAATTGAATACCAACGGTCGGAACAAACCGCTGCATGACTTTTATCCTGACAGGAAATACCTTCATCTTTTCGCAGAACAGGGAGTACCCGTCTGCGTAAATTCTGACGGACACTTCCCGGAGCGCACCGGACAATATTTCAGTGAAGCCTATGATCTTCTCAAAAGGGCAGGGTACAGGGAAATGGCAGTTTTTTCGGGCCGGGAACGGTATATGATCCCGTTTTAGAACAGATCCTGCCGGTCAGGAAACCGCAAGCAGGTGTTCCGCAAGAATCCTGACGCCAATTGCGGCGAGTATTATGCCGCCCAGGATCTCAACCCTTGATCCGAGCCGGCTGCCGGCAGACTTGCCAATGCGTATGGCGGTCATTGACGCAAGGAAGGTAACTGTGCCAATCACAAGTCCGGCAGTCCATATCTGAACCTTCAGCAGTGCAAAACTGATTCCCACCGCAAAGGCATCTATGCTGGTGCCTACTGCCATGGTCAGAACAACCGACAACCTGTTTATATCCAGTGGCTGCCGGTCGGCTTCCCCCTTCAGCCCGCCGATAATCATTCTTATACCCAGAATCATGAGCAGGATGAAGGCTATCCAGTGGTCATACCTGTTTATGTATACAGAAACGGTTGTTCCGAGGAAGAAGCCAAGCACCGTCAGCCCGCCCTGGAAAAAGGCAAGAATGAAAGCAATCCGCATTGCATTCCTGAAACGGATCTTCGACTCAACAACCCCGCACGAGAGCGAAACGGCAAAGCTGTCAAGTGAAAGGCCAAGGGCTATTGCTGTGATAGTTATCAGGTCCATGACTGAAGAATGAGCGCAAAAATAGTAATATTTGCTATTTTTACCACCCTGTTTGACAGTATGAGAATAGTTGTACAAAGAGTGCGGAGTGCCTCCGTGACTATTGACGGGAAGATACATTCAACCATAGGCACCGGGTTGCTGGTGCTTGCCGGCATCGAGGAGGCTGACACACCTGAGGATGCGGCATGGCTGGCTGCCAAGACTGTCAATCTGCGCCTGTTTGATGACAGCAACGGAGTAATGAATCTCTCGGCCGCTGAGACCGGAAGCGATATTATGATTGTCAGCCAGTTCACTCTTCATGCCTCGACCAGAAAGGGAAACAGGCCGTCATACATCCGCGCGGCAAGACCGGAAAAAGCGGTTCCTGTGTATGAGGAGTTCATTGCCCGCACAGAGGAAATGCTGGGCAAAAAAACGGCCACCGGAATATTCGGGGCAATGATGGATATTGAGCTGGTCAACAACGGCCCGGTAACAATTATCATTGACAGCAGGAACAGGGAATGACAGAAAAAGAGATTAAGCGGTCAGTGCTGACAGTCACGGCCTTTGCATCCTTTTTAACTCCCTTCATGGGCTCCTCGGTCAACCTGGCACTTCCTTCAATAGGCGATGAGTTCGGCCTCAATGCCGTTACTCTTAACTGGATCATAAGCAGCTACATGCTGACCACCTCGATGCTGCTGCTTCCCGCAGGAAGGGCCGGCGACATACTCGGACGAAGAAAGGTATTCACGGCCGGACTGGTTGTCTTTACCGTCTCCATGATCCTCCTCACCTTCACCCCTGGCATCAGGTGGCTGATAGGTACCAGGATTCTGCAGGGCATCGGCGGGGCAATGATGTTCGGCACCAATATGGCCATTCTGACATCAGTATTTCCACCGGGAGAAAGAGGGCGTGCAATGGGTATCAACGTGACGGCAGTCTATATAGGCCTTGCCTCCGGTCCGTTCCTGGGCGGGTTGCTGACACGGTACCTTGGCTGGCGTAGCATCTTTGCCTTCCTGGTACCCATGGGTATAATAAGCCTGGTCCTTATCCGTACCAGGATGAAGCGCGAATGGGCAGAAGCAAAGGGAGAGAGCTTTGACTGGGCAGGATCGGTCATTTACGGCATCTCCATGGCGGCACTTATGTACGGCTTCTCAAAGCTGCCATCGGTACACGGGTGGGTTATCACTGCAACCGGGCTTGTTCTCTTGCCTCTGTTCGTAGTCAGGGAAAAGATGGCGGTTCACCCCTTGTTTGAGGTGACGCTGATTTCACGGAACAGGGTATTTGCCTTCTCAAGCCTGGCGGCGCTGATCCATTATGCAGCCACCAGCGCCATCGGGTTCTTTCTGAGCCTGTTCCTGCAGTACATCAGGGGCCTTGGCCCGCGCGAGGCCGGACTGGTTCTTATGTCATGGCCCCTGACTATGGCCCTGATATCGCCGGCAGCAGGAAAACTTTCAGACAGTCATAACCCGGGAGTGCTTGCCTCTATCGGCATGGCCATCACCTCAGCCGGGCTGATAATGCTCTGTTTCCTGAATGAGCAGACATCCGTGCCATTCATTGTGACTGTGCTTGTGATAATGGGTGCCGGTTTTTCGCTCTTCTCATCGCCAAACTCCAATGCAATAATGAGCTCCGTGGAGAAGAGACAGCTCGGAAATGCTTCGGGAATGCTGGGGACCATGAGAAACGTGGGCCAGACCTTCAGCATGGCAATAGCGCTGATGCTCCTGGCTCTGTACATGGGCCAGGAAAAAATCAACCCCTCCAATTACCCGCAATTGATGAATTCGATGAAGAGCGGATTCATTGTCTTCTCCATCCTCTGCTTTGCCGGAATATTCGCTTCGCTGGCAAGAAATAAAAGCCTTCGCAAATAATTTGATTTTTATTTGCTTTTCACTAAAAACAACTAAATTGACCCGCGTTTGACGGCAGTCAGACATGCTGTTGCCGATCATATATAATACACATTATGAGCAAATTATATAAAAAACTCTTAAATAACGATTACTCGCCGGGCGAGATGGGCGAATGCATTGCCGAGGCAAAACGGACACCCGGCACTGTTGAGAGGGCTCCGATCCTCCGGGAGATTTTTTCTTTTCTCGATCTCACCAGCCTCAACACTTCGGACAGTGATGCCACTATCCGGAGCTTTGCGGAGAGAACCGCCCAGTTCGGTTATCACTACCATGACATCAGCAATGTGGCAGCTCTGTGCGTCTACCCCAATTTTGCAAAGGTGGCACATGAGGAGCTCGGCAACTGCGGTGTAAGGCTGGCAGTGGTGGCAGCCTCTTTTCCAACCGCCCAGACATTCACCGAAGTGAAGATACTTGAAACTTCCATGGCGGTCAGGATGGGCGCAGATGAGATTGATGTGGTCATTCCTGTGGGCACTTTCCTTAAAGGCGATCTTGACGCAGTTATTGATGAACTGAAGGCCATCAGGGAAGCGGCAGGTGAGACTACCCTCAAGGTGATCCTGGAAACAGGGCTGCTCAAGGATGAAAGGAACATATACAGGGCTTCCATAATTGCAATGGAATCAGGCGCTGACTTTGTGAAGACATCTACCGGCAAGAGCAGCGTGTCAGCCACTCCGGAAGCCGCCTGGGTTATCTGCAGGGCGATACGTGACTA
Source organism: Bacteroidales bacterium (assembly GCA_027451265.1). GTDB lineage: Bacteria > Bacteroidota > Bacteroidia > Bacteroidales > VadinHA17 > SR-FBR-E99. The sequence goes on from DAIDJT010000002.1 coordinate 19,983, forward strand.
TTACAATGAGACCGGCATAATGATCGGATTCAAGCCTGCCGGCGGCATTGTAACCCCGGATGATGCCATTATCTATTACCTGATTGTCAGGAACATGCTTGGCGCGAAATGGCTCACTCCCGATTATTTCAGGATAGGTGCCTCACGTCTGGCCAATAATATTCTGACAGAGCTTTACCCCGGCAAGCCGGCTTATTTCTGAATTGAGTCATGACCAACGGTCCGGGCGATACAATCAGTGTTGCCGCTGACACTCTCCCACTGCCTGCCCCGCAGGCTGAGTTCAGCATAGGCCGGATCATCCCCCTGGTATCCTCTGCCGATAAGGTATATACGGAGAAAGAGGGTGTTACGGGTCTTACAACGGATTATATCTCCGGCCTGAGGCGCGTTGAAGGGCAGCCCAGGCCGCCCGGGCCTGTGAACACTGACATGAGCTTCATAATTCTGTCGATTTCCCTGCTGCTCATCACAGTGCTGACAGCCTTCAGCCGCAGGAGCATCATCGCAGGCCTTTCATCAATCAGCTTCCGCAGGCATGAAGCCATTGTGCCTGCAGGCACTTCAGAGGTCCTGACATGGCCTCCCATACTAAGAAACCTGTTTGCCGTCATGAATGTCAGCCTTTTTGCTGCCACCGCGCTCCTGGTGCCGGGCCTGGCTGACCGCAGTCTCTTTAACGGCCCCGCGGGCCTGACAGCTATCCTTGCAGGCTCCTTCCTTTCAACCCTCCTTCTGAGACATCTCTCATGCATCGTCCTGGCAGGGATCAGTGGCTTCAAAAGCCTCTTCCGGGAATATATGACCGTTATTTACAATGCATGGTTCGCGTGTTCGGTTATTCTGTTCATACTTAACGGAGTAATCCTGTTTGCTCCCTTGAAGAACACCCTCCCGTTCATAATCACTGGACTTATTGTTATAGCTATATTTCTATTAATCAGAGCACTAAGACTCCTTTCAATTTTTCATGACAGGCATGTTTCAGTTTTTTATTTCATTTTGTACCTTTGTGCCCTTGAAGTTCTGCCCGTAATGGTCATTCTAAAAATACTTGGCATCTTCTGACCGGCGGCATGAATGTGAAGGTTGAACTAAAAACTTAAGGCTTTGAAAATAAGGAAGGTATTAGTGTCGCAGCCTGAGCCGAACAATCCGAAATCGCCATATTTCGAGCTCGCAAAAAAATATAACCTGAAGATTGACTTCAAACAGTTTATCCAGATTGAAGGCATTCCCTCGAAGGATTTCAGACAGCAAAAGATCAACCTTGCTGATTTCACTGCAATTATTTTCACGTCAAAGACTGCAATAGACCATTATTTCAGGATTTGCGAGGAGATGCGCATCACCGTGCCTGACACCATGAAATATTTCTGCATTACTGAGAACGTGGCGTTTTACCTGCAGAAATATATTGTCTACCGCAAGCGGAAGATTTTTCATGGCAAGGCCAACTTTGAAGACCTCATTGACGTGATCATCAAACACAAGGAGGAGAATTTCTTTGTTCCCCTGTCAGACCCTCACAAATCAGATATTCCGGAACTGCTTGCAAAGCATAAGATCAGGCATACGATCGGTACAATGTACCGTACCATCAGCAGGGATTTTGACTCCAAGGAACTGGATTATGACCTGATCGTTTTCTTCAGCCCTTCGGGGATAAAGTCACTCAAGGAAAACTTCCCGACGTTCGTGCAGGGCGAGGTGAAGATTGCTGCCTTTGGCCCAACCACTGCCGAGGCAGTCACAAACGAGGGTTTCAGGCTTGACCTCCAGGCCCCCAATCCCAAGGCACCATCAATGACAATGGCCATTGACAACTTCCTGAAGGAATTTAACAAGAACCACAAATAGCACCGGAAAAACATATAACAATACCGGAAGCATCCATCCACCCGGATTGATGCTTTCTTTTTTTACAATGAAAAAGCGGACGGCATCATTCAAAAAAGGCGAGAGGCTCTGCGGGGTGAAAGCCATCAGTGAGCTTTTTGCAGAGGGACGATCCCTGAATCTGCCATCAGTAAGGGTGATCATCCGGTTCACCCCTTCCATCACAGGATCTGAACCCGTCAGAGTGCTTATCACTGTGCCGAAAAGACATTTTAAAAAAGCCGTCGACCGCAACCTCATTAGAAGAAGAATCAGGGAGGCCTGGCGGAAAAACAAGGAACCTCTCATCATGCTCATGAAGGAAAAAGGACGTCACGCTGACATTGCAATTATCTGGACTGATACAATGATTAAACCTTACGCATTCACCGAGAGATGCATTGCTGAGGTGATTGCAAGAGTATCAGGGCTTAAATATTAACTTTGTGAAAATTCTATTTATGAGAGGCAGGAATATAAAGAAAATAGCACTCGTTCCGATAATAGCCCTGGCTGCTGTGGTGACCCTGGGATTTCTCATGGGCGGGCAGGATAACAAGGACTTCAGGCTTACGAAGAACCTCGACATATATATCTCACTCTTCAGGGAGCTGAATGCGTTCTATGTGGATGAGATAGACCCGGAGAAACTTGTTACAAAGAGCATTAACAGCATGCTTGCAACACTTGATCCGTATACGGTTTACTACCCCGAGGAGGAGACCGGTGACCTGGACTTCATGACAACCGGCAAATACGGAGGGTTTGGTTCTCTTATCAGGAAGTCAGGAGATTATATCCTGGTTACAAACGTATATCAGGGTTTCCCTGCCGACAGGAGCGGCATCAGGCCGGGAGATCTTATGATCAGTATTGACGGCACTTCCCTGAAGGGCGTTTCTTCCGACAAGGCTTCTGATATGCTAAAAGGCGAGCCCGGCACCGAGGCGGAGATTACTATCAGACGAAACGGCCAGGATATTCCTAAAAAGCTCAAAAGGGAAAGAATAGCCATCTCTGCCGTTCCGTATTACGGGATGGTTGACGAAAACACCGGTTATATCCGGTTCACCAACTTCACCCAGAACTGCATCGCAGAGGTACGGGAGGCACTGATTGACCTTAAGGAAAAACAGGGGGCCGAGGATCTGATCCTCGACCTGAGAAGCAATCCGGGAGGCCTTGTAAACGAAGCCGTTGAGATCGTCAATCTCTTCGTCAGGCCTGGCCAGGAGGTGGTAAGCACCAGGGGCCGGGCAAAACAGTATGATGTGGTTTTCCGGACAGGCAAGGCAGCTGTAGCACCCGATATGCCCGTGGTAGTGCTGATAAACAGGAGCTCTGCATCCGCGTCAGAAATTGTTGCAGGTGCCCTCCAGGATCTTGACCGCGGAGTCATTGTCGGAGAAAGGTCATACGGAAAGGGGCTGGTACAGGTTGCCAGGCCACTCAGCTATAAGGCACAGGTCAAGATGACCACAGCCAGGTATTACATCCCCAGCGGAAGATGCATACAGGCAGTGGATTTCTCACACCGCAATGAAGACGGAAGCGTGGGAGCAATTCCCGATTCGCTGATAAAAACCTTCAGAACAAAAAACGGCAGACCCGTAAAGGACGGGGGCGGAATCATCCCTGATGTCTCCGTGCCGTCAGACATGCTCAACAGGTTCACCAGTGAACTCTATGTGCAGAACATGATATTTGACTTTGCAACCGGATACTACTGGTCGCATCCCCGGCCTTCAGTCCTTGACAGCCTGAAAATCACCGGCGAAGACCTTGAGCAGTTCAAAATATTCCTTTCAGAAAAGAAATTTGAATACAAGACCGACTCGGAGAGCATCCTGGAGGAGCTGGCAAAAACAGCCGCGGAAGAGGGCCTGTATGATTCAAACAGGGAGGAGATGGAGAAGCTGAAAACAGGGCTCAGCCATACCCTCGGGAGAGAAATGACGATTTACAGGCAGGATGTGACAGAACTGCTTGAATCAGAGCTTGCCGGAAGATATTTTTATGACTGGGGCATGGTAGAGTATTCAATCAGCCGCGACACCCAGATAAAAAAGGCGATAGACATTACTGCCGACAGGGCGCAGTATGCATCGCTTCTCCGTGTTCCTGCAGGTATCTGATTGAGGTTTATACCTGCGGTGAGGGCCGAAGGTACAGATTTGCCGCCGGGAAATCCATGATACACACCTTCATCAGCAGAGGTACTTCTTCAACAATCCCCTGGCGACCTGATCTCAGAAGAGTTCCTTCTTCCAGATCGGAAGCCGCTCCTTGATCATCTCAAGGGTGTGGCGGCACGCGCGTGTACCCTGATCACGGTGACCAGAGGTGACCATTATGAACAGCGAGGCCTCCCCGGCTTTAACAAGTCCCAGGGAATGAACAATTATTACTGACCTTACATCGCTGAAGGCTGACTTTACCGTTCTGACTATCTCATCCGCCTCCTTCCCGGCCATCTCTTCATAGGCTGAGTACTCTATAGCCGTCACCCTGCGGCCTGCGGCCTCATCATCGCGTACCCTGCCGATGAAAATTGAGACAGCGCCTGTGCCGGTATCATCATTCCCAAGCGTCATCAGTTCGGAAACAAGAATAGGTGTGATTGGCCCCCCTACCAAATACCTGTTTTTCATGGTCTGAATGTGTGTTTCAGCCTCCCTGGAAAGGAGGCAGTATTGCAATTATATCACTTTTTTGTAAAACTGACTCCTCTTTAAGCAAAGTCCTGTTCAGGGCCATCCTGAACGGTAATCGTGCAAGATCCGGGTACCTGGTGATCAGCTGGCGTCGCAGTGATGCCGTATCTCCGGCAAGGAATTCTTCTTCCTTCCTGCCTGTTGTTGCCTCCGCAGCACCAAAATAAAGGACTGTTACACTGATATCCATTCTCAATGTGCCTCCAGCCAGTTATATCCCGTCCCGGTATCCACCTCCAGCGGAACATTCAGAGGGGCAGCACCTGTCATCTCCTCCCTTACCAGGGCGGCAAGTTTTTCCACCTGGCTTTTTTCCACCTCAAAGATAAGTTCGTCATGCACCTGGAGGATCATTGTTGCCCCGGGCATCTCGCGTTCAAGCCTCGAAGCTATTCTGACCATTGCAATCTTGATTATGTCAGCAGCGCTGCCCTGGATAGGGGCGTTGATAGCGTTTCGCTCGGCATTGCCACGAACAACCTGGTTCCTGGAGTGAATATCAGGCAGATAGCGCCTCCGCCCATACATGGTTGTGACATATCCAAGCTCCCTGGCTCTGCGTATGCTCTCGTCCATGTATGCCTTGACCCCGGGGTATGAGCTGAAGTAACCGTCTATCAGCTCCTTCGCTTCCTTGCGGCCGATTGTCAGCCTCTCTGAAAGACCGAATGCAGAGATGCCGTAGATTATCCCGAAGTTGGCCGTCTTGGCCCTTGCCCTCATCTCACGGGTAACACCGGAAAGGGGCACGCCAAAGATCTTCGAGGCGGTGGCTGAGTGTATATCCTGCCCGGAAAGGAAGTCTGATATCATGGCAGCGTCACCGCTGAGGTGAGCCATCAGCCTCAGTTCAATCTGAGAGTAGTCAGCGCTGAGGAAGATCTTCCCTTTTGCGGGAATGAAGGCCTTGCGTATCTCCCGGCCCTCTGCATCGCGTACAGGTATATTCTGAAGATTCGGGTTGGTGGAGCTGAGCCTGCCTGTTGAGGCAACTGCCTGGTTATATGTGGTGTGAATCCTTCCGGTCACCGGGTCAACAAGCTGAGGCAATGCCTCGACGTAAGTGGAGAGCAGCTTCTTAAGGCCACGGTATTCCAGTACTTTTTCAATGATAGGGTGCCTGCCTGAAAGACGCTGGAGCACCTCCTCATCCGTGCGGTACTGTTTTGTCTTCGTCAGCCTGGCATTGTCGTCAAGGCGAAGCCTGACAAACAGCAGGTCTCCCAGCTGCTTCGGAGATGATATGTTGAACTCATGGCCGGCCAGAGTGTATATCTCCTGTTCCAGCCTGATGATTGCTTCTCTGAGGGTGACGGCATAGCTTTTAAGCACACTCTCATCCAAAAGCACTCCGCTACGCTCCATGGCAGCCAGCACCCTTATAAGGGGCATTTCTATTTCCATGGCAAGCCTGTCAAGCTCCTGCTTCCGGAGCATCGGCTCAAAGAGCTTCATCAGCTGCCACGTCACGTCAGTATCTTCAACAGAATACTCCTTTACCCTTTCCCGGTCAACTTCCCCCATGGTCTTCTGCCTGGGACCGCGCTCACCTATAAGCTCCTCGATATGAACCGGTTCATAACTCAGGTACTGTGATGACAACAGGTCCATATTATGGCGCATGTCAGGCTCGAGGAGGTAATGGGCAACCATTGTGTCGAAAAGAGGGCCCCTGACGCTGATGCCATAACCTGAAAGCACCTGGATATCAAACTTCAGGTTCTGCCCGGTCTTCCTGATCTTCTCATTCTCAAATACCGGTCTGAGGGGGGCCAGCAGTTTCAAAGCCACGTCTTTATCCGGCGGAAGCCAGAGCATGGTGCCTGTGCCCTTCTCCCATGAAAAAGCAATAGAAACGAGCTGTGCATTGAGGGGATCAAGTGAATTTGTCTCGGTATCAAAACAGAAATCACTGAGGCGCAACAGCTTGTCTGCAAGCCTGGCCGACTCCTGCTCTGTTTCTATCAGACTGTAGCTGTGCGGGGTGTTGCTGATGTTTGCTGTTGCCGTAGCTGCCGGAGCAGCCGTCTCTCCGAACAATACTCCCTGTGATCCGCCCGCAGGCGGCATGACGGGGGCGGGTCGCTCTGCCGAAGCAGCCGCAGCACCGGATTGCTGTGACAGGAGGTCTGGCGTTGCAGGTTTCTGGCCTCCGGGGGCCGGAAGCCGGGAGGCCATGGTTCTGAATTCCAGCTCTTCATACAGCTTCCGTAAAGCATCAGTATCGGTATCCTGTCTGTGAAACTCAGCATGCCTGAACTCAACCGGTACATCCTGTTCGATGGTGGCAAGGCGTTTTGAAAGAAGTATCTGTTCGCGGTTTTGCTCAATTATCTCCTTTTGCCTGCCCTGGAGCGCCGATGTGTTCCCGAGGAGACTCTCCACCGAACCGTGCTCCGAAATGAGCTTGCGGGCCGTTTTAGGGCCTATTCCGGGGGCGCCCGGAATGTTGTCGGAGGTATCGCCCATCAGACCCAGCAGGTCAGTGATGTGTTCCGGAGGCACGCCATATTCCCTTACAATCTCTTCCTTCCCCCATATCTCAGCCTCACCGCCGGAGCGTCCCGGCCTGTACATGGCCACCATGTCAGTCACCAGCTGGGCAAAATCCTTGTCAGGAGTCATCATGTATGCCCTGTAACCCTGTTCAGCCGCCTTGCGGGCAAGGGTTCCTATAACGTCATCAGCCTCGAAACCCGGCACTTCTATAACCGGTATCCGGTAAGCTTCAAGAAGCCTCTTGATATACGGAACGGCAATCCTGATATCTTCAGGCGTGGCGTCGCGGTTAGCCTTATAGGCAGGATACATCTCATTCCTGAAGGTAGGCCCGGGCGGGTCAAACACTACCGCTATATGTGACGGTTTCTGCCTTGTAAGAAGATCCTCCAGGGTCAGCAGGAAGCCGAAGATAGCCGAGGTATTCATTCCCTTCGTGGTGACGCGGGGATTTTTTATGAAGGCATAGTATGACCTGAAGATCAACGCGTACGCATCGAGCAGGAACAGCCTTCTGTCGTTTTCTGTCTCTTTCACCTGTTGTCGGATGCATGCCACTCCGCGCAGGAGGTGGCTGTTTCATATAACCTGATGCTGTGAAGATATGTGCCAGCGGGTATCTTTCCTCCCAGGGTGGCGGCTATGTCAGCCACCAGGTTCTCACAGGTGGGCTGGCAGGAGGCCACTATTACATTCCCGAAGTGCTGACGATAGGCTTCCACCGTTGCGGCGGGAGCCAGTCCTGAAACCATCAGGGCATGGTCATACCTGTCAACGACATTTTCGCGGACGATCTTCTTGAGATCCCCGAAATCAATTACCATCCCGTTACGTGGATGATCAGGGTCATTCAGCGGTTCCCCGGCAAGGGTCACGTATAGTATGTATGAATGACCGTGTACGTTCCGGCACGGACCATCATAGTTCCACAGGGCATGTGCCATCTCGAACCGGAATTCCTTTGTTACCCGTATCAGGGCCATTAGTGCAAGTGTTTGGTCTACGCAAAAATAAACTATTTAGATCGAATTTTGTTTACCCGCATATTTATGGATGATATTTGCACGTTTAAATGTCTAACATATGAATTTAAAAGTATCTTTGCGCCCAATACATTCATAGCCAATGGATAATAACGAATTGTTGACCATCCCATTTCTTGCCGGGGAGAGCTTCAGAAAGTACGGAAAGAACAAAGCAATGGGATTTGTGGGGGAGGATGTTATTACATACCACCAACTCAGGGAAAGAACAAGGTCAGTGATGAGGCTCCTTGAAGATCTCCGGATAACTCCGGGCGACAAGGTGGCCATCCTTAGCAGCAGCATGCCCAACTGGGGTGTCACTTACCTGGCAATCACCTCAATGGGGGCTGTTGCAGTACCCATTCTTCCGGATTTTACCCCGGCAGAGATTGCAAACGTACTGAACCATTCAGAGTCCAGGGCTCTTTTTGTATCCGGAAACCTTGCATACAAGGTGGCCGGACTGAGCCAGGAGTCTCTTGAGACAGTGATTGCAATTGATGACTTCAGCATCACATCGGGAAGCCGGGATGCCGGATTCATTGCCGGATCAGAACCTGCGGGAAAGTACAATGTTGCCGAGGAAGACGTGGCAGTGCTGATCTATACCTCGGGAACCACCGGAAAGTCAAAAGGGGTAATGCTTACTCACAAAAATATCTGCTTTATGGCAAGGCAGGTCATGACACTTCAGCATGTTGTTGAGAGTGATGTTTTCCTCTCAATCCTGCCGTTGTCACATTCTTATGAGCAGACTCTCGGTCTTGTCCTTCCGTTATTCAACGGGGCCATGATATGGTATCTGCGCAAGGCCCCCACACCATCAGTTCTGCTTCCTGCGCTTCAGATGGTCAGGCCTACGACAATGCTGACCGTGCCGCTGATCATGGAAAAGATTTATTTCGGCAAGGTGGCCCCGACATTCAATAAGAACAGGCTTGTGGCATTCCTGTATGGCATGCCTTTGTTCCGCCGTCTTCTGAACAGAATAGCCGGAAAGAAAATATACAAGGCCTTTGGCGGCAACCTCAGATTCTTCGGCGTTGGCGGGGCAAAGCTCAATCCAACGGTTGAACAGTTCCTCCTCGATGCAAAATTCCCCTATGCCATCGGCTACGGCCTCACAGAAACCTCGCCGCTGCTTGCAGGCACAAAGGTTGGTTCATGCAGGCTCGGCTCAACAGGCCCGGCAATGCAGGGCGTTACGCTTAAGATAAATAATCCCGATCCCGTCACCGGCGAAGGTGAAATCTGGGCAAGGGGCGAAAACGTGATGAAAGGCTATTTCCGCGAACCGGCATTGACCGCAGATGTGCTGACACCTGACGGATGGTTCAGGACAGGCGACCTGGGAGTAATTGGCAAAAACGGCTACCTGAGTATCAGGGGAAGGCTTAAAAACATGATCGTCGGTTCCAGCGGAGAAAACATATACCCCGAGGAAATCGAATCAGTCATCAATGACTTCGGCCATGTGATTGAATCACTTGTGGTTCAGAAAAAAGGGAAGCTCGTGGCGATGGTTCACCTGAACCTCGAGGAGCTGCAGGCAAAATATGCCCAGATGAAGAAGGATTTTACAGACCAGGCCGAGCTGATCATCAATGAATATCTTGAAGAGCTGCAAAGGTATGTAAATTCACGGGTGAACAGGTATAGCCAGCTGCAACTGGTTGTTTACCAGCCGGAGCCGTTCCAGAAGACCGCCACCCTCAAGATAAAGAGATTTTTGTACTGCTGATATCCTGCACATGGCGCTCCCCTGATGTCTGCACGGTCCGCTGCCCATGTGTCAGTTATTGATTTTTTGTTAATTTGCGGCCAAAACCGATACTGATGTCTAACCGTAGCAAGGCGCTTCTTCTGATATTTTCAATCCTGGTTATCGACCAGATTGTCAAGATCATTGTGAAAACAAACATGGTTGTCGGGGAGGAGATACCTGTCTTCGGCAACTGGTTCCGTATACATTTCCTCGAGAACAACGGCATGGCTTTCGGCATGGAATGGGGCGGAAAAACGGGTAAGATTGCTCTTTCAGTTTTCAGGATGATAGCAATAGCGGGGATATCCTGGTATCTTAATGACATTATCAAAAAGAATGCGCACACCGGGTTGATCCTTTCGGTAAGCGCCATCATAGCCGGAGCAGCCGGAAACCTTATTGACAGTGCCTTTTACGGAATGATCTTCAGCGAGAGCTGGCACACTGCCGCCGTAATGTTTCCCGAGGGTGGTGGATATTCATCTTTTCTCCACGGCAGGGTGGTTGACATGCTCTATTTTCCGATAATTGATACCCACTGGCCTGACTGGTCACCCTTCAGGCCGGGACAGTCATTGATTTTCTTCAGACCTGTATTTAACCTGGCCGACACATCAATCACCACCGGGGTTCTGGCAATCCTCGTCTTTCAGAAGAGATTCCTTGAATCTAAGAAATCATAAGGATATTTTCATTCTTGTGATTATCAAACATCTCACCCGGAACAATTTGTTCCGCATTTTGTCTTATTTTTGGTAATAATACCGTAAGCAGAGGATGGCAGGCCTTTCAGACATCAAGAGACCGGTGGCGGCAGAGATGCGTGAGTTTGAATCATACTTCAGACACACACTCCAGAGTGACATCCCGTTCTTCCATGTCATTCTTGACAATTTCCTTCGCCGCAAAGGCAAACAGATGAGACCATTGCTGGTTTTTCTTACGGCCAGGCTGAACGGAACCATCAATGAAACCACCTATATTGCTGCCACATTCATAGAGTTGCTTCATACGGCCACCCTGGTTCATGACGATGTTGTTGACGATGCCTCGGAACGGCGCGGGTTGCCTTCAATAAATGTACTTTACAATTCAAAGATTGCCGTGCTGGTGGGTGACTATCTCCTGGCCCAGGGGCTGCTCATCAGCGTTGAAAAACAGAGGTTCAACATGCTGGGCATTGTTTCAGACGCGGTGAGGGAGATAGTTAAGGGTGAACTGATTCAGCTTCAGAAGACTCGCAAGCTCGATATCAGGGAGGAAGATTATTTCCGCATCATCCGTATGAAGACCGCAGCCCTTATTTCAGCCTGCACAGCCTGCGGTGCCAGCTCCGTCACCGATGACCAGAAAATCATTGCACTCATGAAGGAGCTGGGTGAAAATATCGGTATTGCCTTCCAGATAAAGGATGACCTGCTCGATTATTCCGGGGAAGGGCTGACGGGAAAACGGGAAGGCAATGATATCAAGGAAAAAAAGATTACACTGCCGCTGATACATGCCCTTCGTGAAGCCGGACCCATTGAACGCCGCCATGTACTCAGGCTGCTGAGAAAAAAGAAAAAAAGCAGTAAGGATATCAGGGAGGTGATTGAGTTCGTCAAAAAGCACCGGGGCCTTGAATATGCGGAATCTGTCATGCAGGGGTACTCTGACCGTGCTATCCGTATTCTTGAAGAATACCCTGACTCCGAAACAAAATCAGCTTTGATTGAATTCGTTATATTTTCAACATTGAGAAGGAAATGAAAGATGTAAACCGCTTTCTCTCGCTTGGCTCATATGCAATAGCCGGAGTCTCGAGGGATCCGAAAAAATTCGGGCAGGCTATGTTTCGCGACCTGCGCAAAAAGGGGATGGACGTGGTACCAGTCAATCCCGCAGCCGAAACCATTGACGGGATAAAATGCTACAGGACGGTCAGTGAACTTCCTGCCAGTGTCAGGGGATTAATTTTCATGACACCTAAGGAGGAGACTCTTTCCGTCGCGAAGGAGGCGATCACACACGGCATTAAAGATCTCTGGATTCAGCAGGGGGCAGAATCAAAGGAGACAATCGCTGCCCTGGAAAAGGAAGATGTAAATCTCATCCATCATCAGTGCATAATGATGTTCTGGAAAGCTGACGGCATCCATTCCTTTCACCGTTTTCTGAAGAAAATATTCGGGGGGCTGCCCTCCTGACGGGAAATTTTCAATTCTCGCGAAGTTTACAATGCAGGTAACATGACATTACGTGCTGAATGTCTGTGTCTTATGGTTACAGGAGAATAAAATTGTTCCACGTGGAAAAAATCAATTTTTGAGGGCTGCGGTCAGAATTGCAGCTTTTTTCAGCCCGATAACCTTTTCCAGGTCTTCCCGTGATGCTTCAGAGATTTTTTTTACCGAGCCGAATTTTTTAAGGAGCTGCTCTTTTGTCTTCTCTCCTATCCCGGAAATTTCATCGAGCAAAGACCGGTTCATGACTGAACTCCTTTTGCCCCGGTGGAACCCTATGCCGAACCGGTGGGCTTCGTTCCGGAGGTGCTGTATTATTTTCAGCGTGATACTGTGTCTGTCAAGATAAAGCGGAACAGAATCGCCCGGGAAATATATCTCCTCAAGTTTCTTGGCAATTCCTATAACCGTCAGACGGCCCCTTATGCCAAGTGCCTCAAGACTCCTGAGGGCAGAAGTAAGCTGTCCTTTGCCTCCGTCAATTACAATAAGCTGAGGAAGGGGCTTCTGCTCGTCGAGCATCCTCCTGTAGCGGCGGTGGATGACTTCTTCCATTGAGGCAAAATCATCCGGACCGGTCACTGTTTTTATGTTGAAATGACGGTATTCGCTGTTGCTGGGCCTGCCGTTACGAAAGACAACACAAGCTGCAACGGCCGATTCTCCCTGTATGTTTGAGTTGTCAAAACACTCAATATGTACCGGCAAGACCGGCATGTGAAGATCCTTTTTCATCTTCTCAAGGTTCCTTTCGGTCCTGTTTTCCTTTGACTTTTCAGCTGCTTTCTTCTGCCTTTCGAGCTTGAAAAAGACTGCGTTACGGTTGGCAAGCTCAAGCAGTTTATTTCTGTCGCCTCGCCGGGGAACTGTGTACTTGATTTTATCAAGCTGAATATCAGGCATGAACGGAACAATTATCTCCGGAGAGTCACTTGACACCCTTTGTCTTATTTCTGTCACCGCAGTTGAAAGGAGCGACTCCTTCTCCTCTTCCATCCTCATTTTCAGTTCAACAGACCATGACTGAACGATTGCGCCGGAAACCACCTTCATGTAACTGACGTACATGGATCCTTCTTCTGCGGAATAACCAAACACATCGACATTTTTTACGGAAGTATTGACAACCACTGACTTGCTGCGGTACTTCGACAGCAGCTCCAGCTTCTCCTTTATTTTCTGGGCTTCCTCGAACTTCAGTTCAGAGGCCAGTTTACGCATTGTTGATTCAAGGTATGCCGTTACACCGGTCAGGTCTCCTTTTATGATTTCCTTAATCCTTTCTGCCTGCAGGTTATATTCCTCTTCACTGATCAGGCCAATACACGGGGCTTTGCAATTCCCCATATGATATTCAAGGCAAACCTTGAATTTGCCCTCTGAAATTGACCTGGAGTTGAGAGGCAAAGAGCAGGTGCGTATCTGGAAGAGGTGGCGTATAAGCTCAAGCAGGGTTCTGACTGCAGGGATTGATGTATATGGACCGAAATAAGCGGAGCCGTCGGCAATGATTTTGCGGGTCATGAAGACCCGCGGAAAGTGCTCATTTTTAACACATATCCATGGATATGTCTTGTCATCCTTAAGCAAAATGTTGTACCTGGGCTGGTGTTTCTTGATCAGGCTGTTCTCGAGAAGAAGCGCTTCCGATTCATTATCCACCACAATATGGCGCAGTTCCTCCGCCCGTGAGAGCATGGCGCGTGTTTTGCCTGACTGATTTTTGGAGAAGTATGAAGCCACCCTCTTCCTCAGGCTGCGGGCTTTTCCAACGTACAGAATGGTTCCTGAGGCATCAATGAACTGGTATACTCCCGGTTTATCAGGAAGCACTGATACTGTTGCTCTTATAGAATCTCCTGCTGTCATGTGCCTGATTATCTGACAACTAACAGTTTAATAACGCCAATAGAGGGCGACACTACAGTGTTTTGTACTTGCTGTACGGATTGGGAACAAAGAGCGGTATGTGTTTGAATGCCAGGCCGTCAAACAGTCCCCTGTCGCTCATCTTCAGTTTTGGAATGACCAGCAGAGCCATGAAAGAGAGGGTCATGAAGGGTGCATCGAGCCGGCATCCAAGGTCCCTGACAGTGGCTGATAGCTTTTCATATCTTGAAGCCATTGCTGTTACGGGAAGGTCAGACATAATCCCGGCTACTGGCAGTTTGAGAATTTCTTCGCCATCGTCTGAAGCCACCGCCATGCCACCGCCTGCATCCACGATCAGGTTTATTGCGTTCACAATATCGCGGTCACTGGCGCCCACCGCTATGATATTATGGCTGTCGTGAGCCACTGATGAGGCCATCGCGCCGCGTTTCATACCGAAACCCCTGATGAATCCAACGGCCGGGGGTTTATCATTGTATCTTTCCTTGACTACTATTTTAAGCACATCCTCACCTGGCCTGGAAACGACAAACTCCTCCTCCCCTGCTTCGATGACATCCGAGTCAGTGGTCAGTTCTCCGTTTCTGGCCACAATGAGGTTAATTTTCCCCCCTTCATTTATAACCCTTATCTCATCAGGCAACAGCCGTGTGCATTTAAATTTGTTTATTTTGATAACCTCTCCGGGCGAGAAGAGTGCTTTATTGCCGTCATAGACGCATTTGCCGTCTATCCATGTCTGCATTACATTCATTGTGGCAGGGTCATCGACAATGATAAAATCGGCCGGGTCACCCTGACGGAGCGTTCCTGCGCTGATCCGGTAATGTTCAAATGTATTTAATGAGGCCGCCCTGACCACATCGAATAAATTATAACCCATTGAAACGAGCCGCGAAACCAGTTTGTTTATATGTCCCCGGAGAAGTGTTTCCGGGTGAAGGTCGTCTGTGCAGATCATCACCTTTTCAGGGTAGTAGCTTAGAAGCGGCGCAAGCACATCGAGGTTCCTGGCGGCGCTTCCTTCGCGGATCAGTATTTTCATTCCTCCTGAGATTTTTTCAAGAGCCTCTTCAAGTGAAGTGCATTCGTGGTCAGTGCTGATTCCTGCTTCAATGTATTTTTTAAGTTCCTCACCGGTAAGCCCTGGTGCATGGCCGTCAATGGGTACACCGGCATCTCGTGCAGCCTCAAGCTTAAGATGCACTTCCGATTCATTATAGATCACCCCGGGAAAGTTCATCATTTCGGCAAGGAACTTCACCCTTCCTTCTTTCAGCATTTCTGCTATATCAGCGGATCCTATCCTTGCACCTGCGCTCTCTGATGAAGTAGCCGGCACACAGGAAGGAGCACCGAAAATCATCTTTACAGGAACATTTTCTGCATTATCAAGCATGAATTTTACTCCATCCCTTCCAAGAACATTTGCGATCTCATGCGGATCAGTCACCACAGCCACCGTACCATGCCTCACGGCTGCCACTGCAAAATGTGATGGCACAAGCATGCTGCTTTCTATATGGACATGGGCATCTGCCAGGCCAGGCATGATGTAATGGTCCGGACTTTCTTCGGCTTCAACTATGGAATCAATCCTTCCGCCTGAGATAGTAACAATCCCCGGATAAATGCGTCTTTGATGCACATCGATAATTTTTCCTGCGATTTTCATGTTTTATAAAGAAAAAATGTTCCACGTGGAACATCGATTTTTATCTGCCAAGATACATTATCAGAATTGAAATATCTGAAGAAGAAACCCCGCTTATCCTTGAGGCCTGTCCAATTGTCCGAGGTCTGATCCTTGCCAGCTTCTGTCTTCCTTCTGTCGATATCGAAGCCAGCTCTTCATACTTTGTCTCCTCAGGTATTCTGAGTTCTTCCAGTCTTCTTATCTTTTCAGCTATTCCTCTTTCTCTTTCAAGATACCCCGAATACTTAACCTTTATCTCTGCTGCTTCAATAATCTCAATCCTCCGGTCAGATCGGGCGTAACCAAGACTATCGCTGCTTTTTATTCTATGAAGCAGTTCCGCCAGTTCAACCTGTGGTCTTGTTGCAATATTAATTGCTTTTATCTTCTGACCTATTTCAGCTGTTCCTTTCTCCTTCAGCAAATCATTTATCTCAGAGGGTGAAATGCTGACACTTTTCAGGAACGTAATCAGTTCCTCAGTCATTTCGTATTTTTCCCTGAGTCTCTGAACCCGTTTCCCATCAGCAGTCCCAAGTGCAGCAGGTTTTGACGTCAATCTC
>DAIDJT010000003.1 GCA_027451265.1 Bacteroidales bacterium
CCTCAGGTCCATCATGCTGGTACTGTCGGCCTGAAGGCCGATAAAGAAAATTTCGCCCATAACGCTTGACTGCGGTGCAAGGACGGGCTGGCCGACACCAAGCGGCATCTGTGACGTGACGGTGATGAGCTTCTCGCTCACTATCTGACGGGCCCTGAAAATATCAGTGCCCCAGTCGAACTCAACCCATACAAATGAATAACCCTGCGATGAGGCCGACCGGACCCTTCGCACGCCGGTAGCACCGTTGACAGATGTCTCTATCGGGAATGTAACCAGTCGCTCAACCTCCTCCGAGGCCATCCCGTGGGCGTCAGTCATGACAACCACCGTTGGAGCCGTCAGATCGGGAAAAACATCGATATCCATGTTCAGGGCGGTTCGCACACCGAAAACCACCAGGGCCACTGAAAGGAGTATTATCAGATACTTGTTGTTCAGTGAGAACTTAATGATATTGTTTATCATGGCTGCCGGCTTTTAATGTACGTGACCCGAATGTGCATCCAGTGCCCCGGTAGCCTGGGCAAGCTTGATAAGGATTGCACCCTTTGTCACTATGCGTTCATCATCCTTCAGGCCGCCGGTGACCTCCGTCCTGATCCCGTCAGTTGCGCCGGCCTGTATCACCCTCTTCTCAAACCGTTCAGGCGTGACCTGCACAAACACGAAAAAGGCACCCTGCTCTTCAATCAATGCAGTGTTTGGCACTGTAAGTGCTTCGGCATCCGAAACCGTTTTCAGCCAAAGTTCCACGAAGCTGCCCGGAACAAAACCGGCAATATTCTTAACCTGTATGCTGACGGGGATAAGATAACTGTCTGCAGTGGCAGCTTTCCCGACGGAGAGAATTCTTCCTCCGAGCTCTTCGAGTGTATAGGCTTTATTATCGTCCGCACACTTAATGGTTGCTGTGGATATTGAGTTCAGAAACCGTGCATACCTTTGCTGCACTTCAGCCCGCAGCATGACAGTGCTGTTTTGTGAAATCACCATTAACGGCTGCCCGGCCTCAACATATTGCCCGTTCTCAACCATCAGCTGCCTGACAAATCCTGTTATCGGGCTTGTCACAGTCTGCCCTGACCGGCTGAAATTCTGCTGCAGGTTCTCATAAACAGACCTGGCGTTTTCAAAACGCGTTTTTGCCTCCAGCAACTGCTTGCCAGACACTATTTTATCTGCCGCAAGAATCACCGCCCGGTCATATTCAGCCTTCGCCTGTTCATAGTTGTTTTGCGCCTCCGCGAACCTGACTCCGGAGTTGTCTTCTGCAAGACCGCTGCCCCTGATGGTAAGCAATGGCTGGCCGGATGAAACCTTTATCCCCTCCAGGATATTCTTGCCAGTAAAAGAGATTACTCCGGATGACCGTGCTGTCACCACAGATTCATTTCCCTGTGCGGGCTCCACCAGGGCAGTTGTTTTTATCACCTGGCCGAAGGGCTCACGCGAAGGATTCCCGGTTGAGAAATCTATTTTCCATGACTGCTCCTTTGTGAATGCAGTTGTGTTTACAGAGGCAGCTGCATTTTTTTCCACATCCTCCTCTGCCTCGCCGGCACCTGCATATACTGTCACCTCGGGGACAATGATCCTTGACTCTCCCGTTTCGGTTCTGATCAGGAATTCCATAGTTCCTTTCCCGGCTCCGGCCGGGGTCACATCAAAGCTGTAAATCCCCCTGCGGACGGGGTTCTCAACCGCCTCTTCCACCGTCTGCCCGTTGACTGTCAGTCTTATTGTCACAGAGCCTGATGGAAGTGGCTTGAAACCGGGAAGTGCAGTAAAGTGTGACAGAACGTTTGATGAGACGCCTGTCACAAAAGGATCAGCTTCAGCGAACAGCTCGAATTCATCACTGTAAACCGTATAATAAACCTTGAGATCTTCGTGGCTTGTCTCCGGGCTGACTGTTTTGCTGTTATTGCAGGCTGCCAGAAGCAGTAAGATAACAGGGACCATGAAATATTTAAAGTACATTATAATTACTGTTTAAGATTGGATTAAAAAGAATGATATCGCAGAAGTTTAATTTCCTGCAAATTGCGGCTATTCTCGGAATAAAACCTTATACAGTTGGAGGGGCTCAAAGCCCTGATGAATGTGATGAAAGTGAAGAGTAGAGAAATATAGCCGGAGGCGCTGATAACGAATACAATAACTTAGTTCCCGGCGAGCCGGTTTCATTGGCCTGCAAGCCAACAAAAAGGTTTTCGCCCCATGGCTGGCTGCACTTTTTATCAATTAATTTCAAACCGGCAGTAAGCTGGTTTGAGCTCACAACCACAGGGTCTTTCAGAACACAATGACCGTCACCGTCTTCGCCATCGTGATGGTGATTATCGGGGCTGGAACCATGGTCACCTGCAGGCTCCTCACCTGTGCAGTGTGATTTTATAAAACAGATCAGGTTACCGTGATGATGATGGGGTACAACAGCATGACCCAGGAACAGTAATCCTGCCATTAATAAAAATGATGCTGCTGTGTGTTTAATCATAATCTCCCCGGGAACCCGTGCAATTATAACGAAATATCAAATATCATGTTCATTCACTGCCGGCAAATTGCATTCATTCACTGCATTATCAGACCGTCCTTGATCCTGATCGTCCGGTCAGACATCGATGCCAGTTGCGGGTCATGGGTCACAATGATGAATGTATGCCCGAAAGTGTCACGCAGCCTGAAGAAGAGATTGTGAAGCTCCTTCTTGTTTTCGGTGTCAAGGTTACCGGAAGGTTCGTCTGCCAGTATCAGTGACGGACTGTTTACAATAGCCCGTGCCACGGCAACACGCTGCTGTTCGCCTCCGCTCAGCTGTGAAGGCTTATGGTCAAGCCTGTCACTCATTCCCAGGAAATCTAGGAGTTCTGTAGCCCTGGCTGCCGCCTCGGCACGTGATTTCCCCGCAATGAGCGCCGGGATACAAACATTCTCAAGCGCTGTGAACTCAGGAAGCAACTGGTGAAACTGGAAAATAAAGCCGATGTGCTTATTCCTGAAGGCAGCCAGGGCCCGCTGTGAAAGCTGCCCGGGATCCTGTCCGTTGATAAGGACCGTCCCTGCATCAGCCCTGTCAAGTGTTCCGATAATCTGAAGCAGTGTGGTTTTACCGGCGCCGCTGGCCCCGACAATGGCAACCACCTCTTTCTCTTCCACCTCAAGGTTAATGCCTTTGAGCACCCTGAGGTCACCGTATGACTTCATTATGCCGGTTGCCCTTATCATCTTGATTCCTGGTTTAGGTCGCGTGCCGTATCATTTATCTCATCAGAGAGAGGCGAGGCAGCCTCAGTAAAGTCCTTCCTCACGCTGTTAGTCACGTCATTGATATCGCGCCTCACCGAATTTGTCACATCATTGATATCGCGCCTTACCGAGCTTGTCACATCATTGATATCTTTCCTTATATCCTCGGTACTCTCATCAAACTCCTTCTTTATTTCGTCAGTGGCTTTCCGGACCTCCCGCATCCCTTTGCCCATGGCACGAGCTATCTCCGGCAGCTTGTCAGCTCCGAAAAGCAGCAGAACCGCAATCAGAATGAAGATTATCTCCTGTCCGCTTATGAATAGCAATGTTCCCATCAGGGTTGCTTTTTATGCCCGGCAAAGTTAGTAAAGAATAAGATAAGATATGAAGCAGCCGGCAATAAATGGCTGAGGCTGCCTTTCGGGGCAGCCTCAGTTCCGGAGCCGTTAACCGGCTATTTGTTTCTTAATTGGGTCATCGCGGTGAAAATCCGCTCCCGGGCTCTTAACCGGCTATCTTTTTCTTTTCGGTCTCACCTGGATGAGCATCAGCTTCTCCACCTTTCTCCTTTGTTGTTTCATAGAGAACCGGGGTTGAAATGAAGAGCGATGAGTAAGTCCCGAAAACTATACCGAATAGCAGGGCAAAGATAAATCCTCTGATCACCTCCCCTCCGAATATGAAGATCACAATAAGCACGAAGATGGTTGCCATACCGGTGTTGAGTGTTCGGGCCAGCGTGCTGTTCAGGGCAAGGTTGTAAATTTCCTTCTTGGACCTCTTCCTGTATATCGGCAGATACTCCCTGACCCTGTCGAATATAACCACCGTGTCGTTCAGAGAATATCCCACCACGGTAAGTATAGCTGCAATAAACGATTGGTCAATATCCATCGAGAACGGCATCACCCCCTGAAGTATCGAATAGAGACCCAGCACAATGATCACGTCATGAGCCAGGGCAACAATGGATCCGACTCCATATTGCCACTTGCGGAACCTGATAAAGATATAGAGGAACATCCCCACAAGTGCAAGGAGTATGGCCCAGATAGCCTTCGAAGCCTGGTCCTTCGCAATTGTGGGACCGACAGTTTCAGAACTGACAATATTGTTCGCAATGAAACTCTGCTGGTCAACACCCGGAACAAGATCCTTAAGACCGGTGTACAGCAGTCCGTTGACCTCGTCTGTTGCAGCAGGGTCCTCAACCTTGTACTTGGTGCTGATCTTTACCTGGTTATCGGAACCAAAGGTCACCACCACCGGGTCTCCGCCAAGCTTGTCTGAGAGGAGGTTGGCAATCTCACCTGTATTGACGGGCTGCTCGAACCTTACAACATAGGTACGGCCGCCGGTGAAGTCTATGCCCCTGCTCAGCCCCTTGGTTGAAAGACTGACAATGGCGAGTATCGAGAGTGAAATTGAGAAAATGTACCCGTACTTTCTCAGGCTTACAAAGTCAATGTGCATGTTCTCAAGGAAATTCTCGGTATAGGGTGCAGAGAACTTAAGGTGAACATTTTTCTTCAGCAGCCACTCATAAATGAGTCGTGAGACAAGCACTGCCGAGAAAAGTGAAGTAATGATACCGATAACCAGTGTTGAGGCAAAACCCTTTATAGGACCGGTACCGAAATAATACAGAATCACACCGGTAACCAGCGTTGTCAGGTTACTGTCAATGATTGCAGAAGATGCTCCCTTGTAACCGTCAGCTATGGCCTGTTTGACCCCCTTGCCTCCGCGAAGCTCTTCCTTGATCCTCTCGAAGATAAGCACGTTGGCGTCAACCGACATACCGATCGTAAGCACTATACCGGCGATACCGGGAAGCGTCAGAACGGCGTTAAGGGAGACAAGAACTCCCATCATGAAGAAGAGGTTGACAGTCATTGCAATATCTGCCACTGTACCGGCTGACCGGCTGTAGTAGAAGATCATGTAAATGAGCACGATGATGAAGGCAATGACGAATGATTTCATACCGCTGTTGATAGCCTCCTTGCCAAGGGAGGGACCCACAACCGTATCCTGTATGATGTGTGCAGGAGCGGGCATCTTTCCTGACTTGAGGATATTGGCAAGGTCCTCAGCCTCCTCAAGGGTGAAGTCGCCGGTAATTTCGGTGTTTCCTCCGGCGATTTCATTCTGTACGCGCGGGTATGACCTTACATAGTCATCAAGCACAACTGCTATGCACCTGTTGATGTTGTCACGTGTCATGCGCTGCCATATCTTGGCTCCCTCGGCATTCATTGAAAAGTCAACCTTGATGTCAGAGCCTGTGACACCGGTTGAAGGACGAGCACTGGTGACGACGTCACCTGTAAGCGGTGCACGGCCGTCACGGGTGGTTATTTTTATTGCATGGAGTTCAAACAGGGTATGCGTCGGATCCCACTTATGAGGATTCTGGCTCCAGTAGAACCTCAGTTCCCTGGGGAAGAGTGACTTGATCTGGTTCATGGCCAGGTAACCATTGACCCTTGCAGTGTCCTTGCCTGCGGCGAAGCCGACTATGCTGCTGGGCTCAGGCTGACCTTCTGCTGAAACGTTTGGTCTGAGCAAACCGAAGAGCGGATTCTGGCGGGTAAACTCCTCGATATTGGAAGCTTCGGCTGCGGCGGAAGTGTCACTGCTTACCATATCAAGGAGTGACTTGTCGCCGGTTGTCGTGTCACGAACTGCACCGGCTGTCCCTCCTGAAGCAATGCTGTCTGTTGCGGCAGCAATTGCATCGGTTGGCATCACTGACCTCAGAAAGTCATTGGCCTGAATCAGGTAACCGATTACCTCCGGGTTTTCATATGTCTCCCAGAACTCCAGGTTGGCTGTTCCCTGCAGGAGGTCACGCACCCTCTCAGGGTCTTTCACGCCAGGAAGTTCAACGAGGATACGGCCGCGTGGCTGAAGGTGGGAAATGTTTGGCTGTACAACGCCGAAACGGTCAATCCTGTTCCTGAGAACATTAAAAGCGTTGTCTATGGCCGAGTTGGTTTCAGTCTCAAGCACCTTCTGCACATCTGCATTGGTGGAATTGAAGTTGATGCGGTCTTTCAGCTCAACAGTGCCAAAAACACCTGCAAGCCTGGCATTCGGGTCCAGTTCTTCAAAGGACCGTACAAACAGGGTAATGAAGTCCTCGTTGCTGCCTCCGCGCTGTTTCTGCTTTGCCACTGCAAGCGCCTCATTGAATGTCTTGTCTGTACTGTAGTTTGAAAGAGCCCTGACGATGTCCTCAACTGAAATCTCAAGCACCACGTTCATTCCGCCCTTGAGGTCAAGACCCAGGTTGATCTCCTTGGTCTGCACCTCCTTGTAAGTATTGCCGAGGAACCCCCACTGATCCTTTGGCAGGGAGGCAACCGAGTCAATGTATGCCACCTCCTTGTTAAGATCACCTGCTGCATATTCCCTCGCTTCCTTCTTGACCTTGAATGAGGCCGCGGTGAAGGAGAGCTGGTAAATGCAAACAAGGGTCAGGGCAATAGCCAGAGCTGAAATTAATCCTTTGTTCTGCATCTGTATCCTCTTTTAAAATTATGATTGTATGTGAAACGGTTTGATATTTACGAGGCGCAAATATAAAACAATATTTTCTTAAACCATATGATTAATAAGCAAAACTGCCGGCGTAAACCGGCAGTCTCATATTATCCTTTCAGGTTTATTCAACCAGTTTTTCGTAGTCGGTATCCAGCGGCTTGCGCGTTATGAAATCATAAAGGGTGAGCGCCCTCATATTGTAATAGTAGCTCCAGTAATTGTTAAGGGCCTGGATATAATTACGCTTGTTCTGGTCCTTCTTTGTATCTGCATTGTTTAATTCAAGGACATCAATCTTTCCTATAAGAAAGCGCTGTTTGGTCACCTCAAACATCTTGGCAGCAACAGTATCAGACTTGGCAGCAATGACAACCTGGTCATCCTGCATGTTGAACTGCTGCACATCAAGCAGAAGACTCTGTTCAAAATCGCTTCGCGACTGCTCGACCTGGACACGTGTAAGCTCCTCGCTCGACTTTGCCATCTTGTAACGGCCGCGCCCCTGTCCCCAGTCAAGTATCGGGAGGGAGAACGAGACCCTGATTGTCTGCTGCTGGTTGGGCTTGTCATAGGCCATGTTGAGCAAAGGGTCCTGGTCACGCAAACCATATGATGCCGTCAGGTTGGCGTTGAGACCCTTCTCAGCCTTTGCCTGTGCAACAGAACTCTGGGCCTCAACCAGCTGACGCTCCATGGCAATCATTTCAGGATTGTTCTGTTCTGCAAGCTTCAGAACCTCACTTACCTCAACCTGAAGATCGGGAATCTTACTCGGGACGAGCAGCTCAAGGCGGACTGACTGGTTAAACCCAAGGAATGACCTGAGCTTAAGCTCACGGTCACGGAGGTTCATCTCAGACTCATTGATAGCTGTCCCGGCATTGAGATATGACAGTTCCATCTGCAGGAGCTCATCTTCCGCGATTGTTCCCAGGTTGTAACGCCCCTTGGCAATCTGATACAGTGTATCAGCATTCTGCATGTTGGTCTCAGCTATCTCCTTGTTTATCTGTGCAAGCGCCAGGTTGAAGAAGTACTGCACGGCCATCATATGGACATTCTCCACATCCCTCAGGTATGTCTTGCGTGCCTCCTCATACTTGAGCGGCTCAATCTTCTTCTGCCATCTCAGCTCATTGTACCTGAAGAGTGGCTGTGTCAGCCTGACGTTCAGAGGAGAAGTAATATACCTCTCGCCTTCTGTCTCGAAGTTCTTCTCATAAGTCATATCAGAGTAAAGCGATATGGAACCGCCAGTAAAACCGATGTTCTGAGCCAGCGAGAGGTTGCCGGTAGTCTGAAGAACGTTTGTGGAGGCATACTCCCACTGCTGTGACACTGAGTTCCAGACCCTGTTGTAAGCCGTGCTGTAATCAGGCAGGCTGCCCGAAAGTGAAAGGATCGGCCTGTAGTCTGCTACAAATGTGCGGTACTGCCAGTAACTTGCACGGAAACGGTGCTTGGCAATCAGGGCATTGGGCGACTGCTCCGACGCAAGCCTGACAACCTCATCAAGGGTAAGACGCTTTACCTCCTGTGGCATCGCCGGCAGGGCAATGAGTCCTGAAAATAATACTGCCAGTGAAAGTGCTTTTATGCTTTTCATATAATCTTATTATTCATAACGAAGTGATTCAATCGGGTCTCTTTCTGAGGCTCTCTTTGCCGGCGAATAGCCGAAGATGACCCCAACCGCGGCTGATACCCCGAAGGCAATCACAATAGAAAAGAGTGAAACAATTGTTGTTATGCCCGCTATCTTCTGTATCAGTACTGCCAGGATTATTCCGAGGAATACACCTATGAAGCCTCCAGAGACACTGATAAGCACTGCCTCTGAGAGGAACTGAACGACAATATCCATCTTCTTTGCACCGATGGCCATCCTCGTTCCTATCTCCTTAATTCTTTCCATTACAGAGGCGAACATGATATTCATGATTCCGATGCCGCCTACTATCAGGGAGATACTTGCAATTGCACCCAGCACAATGTTGAAGATATCCTTGGTCCTCTGCTGCTGTTTCAGAAGCAGCTCCGGGACGGTTATCTCAAAGTCCTTCACGCCGGAGTGCCTCCTCAGCATCATCCTGCTGAGAACCTCGGTGGTGGGAGTTAGCTGTTCGGTCTCGGCAACCTGAACCACAATCTTGTCGAGCTGGTTATAGTTGGTCTCGGTGTTGGTGGTGGAAGCGCTCGCACCGCTGACAACCACCCTTCCATGCATGCCTCCGCCACCGAAAACCTGGACTGATGTTGCCTCAGTTGCCAGCTTGGTGTTGACAAGTGCCCTGTTCTGGTAACGCATGAGCATAGTCTTGATCGGGATATAAACGTTGTCATTGTAAACGTTTACCCCCTGTTCCTCGAACCCGGTCAGGGAAACGTTGGTCTTTTCGAGTACGCCTATCACCTTCAGCCACACATTGTCAAACTTGAGATACTGGCCGATGGGGTCAACCTGGCTGAAGAATTTGGCCCTGATGTTGGCACCGATGATGCAAACCTGTATCCCGTATTCTTCCTGGTAGTCGTTAAAGAAGACACCCTGCGAAAGCGGGAGATTGTAAAGCTCAAAATAGTCATTCGATACCCCTACCAGCTTGGCGGTATAGCGCATGCCGCTCAGCACTATTGTAGAGTTGAATGCAATCTCCGGGCTTATTCTCTTCACTGCGGGGATGGTGCTGCGGATTGCCTCCACATCAAGCAGTGTCAGCCCTCTTGAGAATTTGTTCAACTGTTTCTCTCCTTCATTCTGGGAAGCATCCTTCTCCTGCACGATGGGGCTGATGAGTATGTTGTTAACCCCTACCATCTTGATCTGGTCAAGGATCTCCTGCTGAGCACCCTTGCCTATTGCAAGCATGCTGATGACAGCCGCCACCCCGAAGATGATCCCGAGGGCGGTCAGTATCGACTTGAGCTTGTTTGAAAGAATCGACTCAAGGGCGATGCGTATGTCGTGTCCGTATCTTTTGAACATGTTATTCCATGTTTATTTGCCTCAGAATCCTTTATCCCTGTTACTGGTTTGGCGTTCTTACCCTCTGCACCCTGACAGTGGTGTCACTTCCGCTTCCGGCCGGTCTGCCCTGCATCTGTCCGGGGCGTCCTGCTCCGCGCATCTGACGCATCGCCTCACGCTGCTCGGGAGTAAGGTTTTGCATGAATTCACGCATCTGCTCCGGGGTCATGTTGCCCGGCATCATGCCCGGTCGCTGGTTGCCATTCTGCTGACGCTTTGCCTCTTCGGCAGCCTGCTGCTTCTTCCTCTCCTTGATAACGCTTATCAGCTCCTCACCGTGAAGCTTGAATTTTTCAGCGTTCTCGGGAATAGAAAGATAGAGCTTCTGGCCTTTTTCAAGACCCTGCTCCACAATTATGTCATTTTCATTAGACTCACCAAGGACAACCACCTGGCGTGACCCGTCCTTCATATAAACAAACGGGACACTGTCTGCTGTGGCGAATACTGTCTCAAGCGGAATAAATGTCACATCGGTGAATGTTTTGGTGATTATCTGGTTTCCCGTGGTCATTGAAGGCCTGAGAATAGGATCAGAACCGTCAATCTTGGTTATAACCTCGAATACCTTTGCATCGGTATTTGGAAGCTGCTCGCCGATATTGGCAACACTGAGCACAACACCGGTGTATGTTTTCTCAGGGAAGGCGTCAACGGTAAGCCTTACACGCTGCCCGGCCTTTACCTTGCTTACATCAATCTCATTGACATAAGTCTTGGAGATCATTGATGCAAGGTCAGGAAGAGTGGCAACCACCGGGTCCCACGGACTGATTTCCGAGCCAACCTTGCGTTTCGCACCGCCCCATTCCCTTTTGTATATTACCATCCCGTCAGACGGGGCTGTGATTATGAATTTCTGGATTATCTCCTGCATCTCGGCAACTTTTCTCTGCTGCTTGGCTACCTGTAATTCAGTGTCCTTTATATCAGCCCTTGCCTGCCTGACTTTCAGGTCATAGTTGCTGAGTGACTGTTCATATGACCGCTGGGCCTTGTCAAGGGTTATCCTTGCCTGCCTGATTGTTGTAGGAGGCTCATACTTCGACTGCTCAAGGGTTATTTCGGCCTCCTCCATGTTAAACTTAAGGTTGAGGAGATCATCCCTCAGGTTACCAAGGGTTATGGTGGTATCAAGCTGCTTTTTAAGCAGGTCGGTCTGATATGACTCCAGCCTGTCCTGTTCATCCTTTAACGTGTTGTCAACGCTTGAACGGTCAAGGGTGGCTACATAATCGCCTGCCTTCACCTCAGTACCTTCCGGCACCAGGTCCGAGATCTTGATTGACCCGAACCTCATGTTGCGGCTGCTGAGACCCTCAGGCCCCTTGATATCTGTTGAAACCTCTGCCTGCAGTTCCCCGGTGGTTGTGACAACCACCTCAAAATCACCCTTCCGCACTTCAGTAAACAGTGTGCTAAGATCTTCCTTGCCTGTAAGTTTGCTGATGATGATCATGGCGATTACTGCCAGCAATACAACGACTGAGGTAATGATAATAGTCCTTTTCATCTGCCAAATTATCTGTTTGTTTTATTAAAGGCGTGAAATTATTACAAATTTAGATTTATGTATTCGTTTTAAGTAAACATTAACTTTCATTAACTTAAACCTGTTTGTAGTGCATAAAAACCGTTCAAAAAAGAGGTGTAAATAGTACCCGGGTGAAATAATTATAAATTTTTAACAATGACTGTAACGCTGTCAGCCAGTCTTTCTGCCTGCTCCATTGTTTTCTCCTCGGCATAAATCCTCATTATCGGTTCGGTGTTTGATTTCCTGACCTGGACCCATCCTGAAGGCAGGTCAAGCTTAATCCCGTCACGCGTGTCACATGATGCTTCAGGATATGCCTTTACCAGGTTTTCACGAAGCTTGTCCATGTCAACAATGCCCTGGAGGTCAATCTTTTTTTTCGCAATGAAGTAGTTCGGATATTTGCTTCGCAGTTCACTGCATTTGACTCCCTGTTTTGCGAGGTGGGTCAGGAAGAGGGCAATTCCTGCCAGTGCATCACGGCCGTAATGAAGTGCCGGATATATGACACCGCCGTTGCCTTCACCCCCAATGACGGCGCCGGTACGCTTCATCTCAGCCACAACATTGACCTCTCCCACCGGTGCGGAGGTATAGGTGCAACCATGCTTTTCACTGACATCCCGTAACGCCCTTGTTGATGACATGTTGGATACGGTGGGTCCCTTGACATGGCCAAGCACATAATCAGAAACAGACACCAGGGTGTACTCCTCTCCGAACATTAACCCGTCTTCGCATACAATGGCCAGCCTGTCAACGTCAGGGTCAACCACGAAGCCAAGATGGGCTCCGCTTTCCTTCACGGTTCGGGAGATATCTGAAAGATGTTCCGGCAACGGTTCCGGGTTATGCGGAAAGAGACCGGTAGGTTCACAGTAAAGCTCAATCACATTATTTACACCCAGCGCCTTCAGAAGTGCAGGTATTGCAATGCCTCCCACCGAGTTGACTGCATCAACGGCTATTGTAAACCCGGCCTTTCGGATAGCATCACAATCGGTCAGCTTCATCCCGGCCACCATGGCGATATGCTTTTCAGTCCAGCTGTCATCACGTGTTTCCTTTCCCAACTTATCGTAAGTCACATAGTCAAAGTCTTCCGCTGCTGCCAGGGCCAGAACCTCCCTGCCGTCAGCATCACTCAGGAACTCACCCTCTTCATTGAGGAGCTTGAGAGCATTCCACTGGGCCGGGTTATGACTCGCTGTCAGTATGATTCCTCCCCCGGCACCCAGCCCCGTCACAGCCACCTCAACCGTTGGGGTGGTGACCAGTCCGGCATCAATGACATCTATCCCTGCACTCCTGAGTGATGAGTTGACCAGCGCAGCAACCACCGGGCCGGATACCCGGGCATCACGTCCGGTTACGACACGAAGCGGTCCTCTGCCCCTTCTCCTGAGCCATGTGCCGTAAGCAGATGCAAATTTTACAATATCAACGGGTGTAAGCGACTCGCCCGGTTTCCCGCCAATTGTTCCCCTGATGCCTGAGATGGATTTGATAAGTGCCATATAATGCCAGTTTTAGTAAAATGCAAAGGTGCAAAAAAGATCGGGGATAAAACCGGTAAATAGTTGTAAATTTGCACGCTGAAAGAATAATGATGGAAAAAAAGACGGCCGGGCCACGTAAAGAATTCAGAAAAAGGGAAGTGACCCCGGGGGCTGCTGCCGGGCCACGTAAAGCTTTTAAGAAAGGCAAAGGCACCCCGAAACCGGAGGCCGAACCTGTCAGGCTCAATAAATTCATAGCTAACAGCGGCGTCTGCGCAAGGCGTGAAGCTGACGAGCTGATTAAACAGGGATACATATCTGTCAATGGAAAGAAGGTGACCGATATGGGTATCAAGGTACTGCCGTCTGACAAAGTGGAGTACAGGGGTAAACTGCTTACCCCCGGGAAGAAGGTATACATACTGCTCAACAAGCCGAAAGGATATGTAACCACAGTCAGGGATCCTCATGCCGACTTCACCGTCCTGGACCTTGTGAAGGATGCCACCACCGAACGGATCTACCCTGTGGGAAGGCTTGACAAGGCAACCACCGGCGTTCTCCTTCTGACCAATGACGGTGACCTGGCAGGAAAACTAACCCACCCCTCATACGGCGCCGGAAAGGTTTATCATGTCTTCCTCGACAGGGAGGTTACCAGAAACGATATGGAGACCATTGTCAACGGGGTGGAGCTTGAGGAGGGAAAGGTCAGCGCAGATGCCATCTCCTATGCTGACCCGGAGGATCGCACCCAGGTTGGCGTCGAAATTCACTCGGGCCAGAACAGGGTGGTAAGACGCATCTTTGAAAAACTGGGCTATAAGGTCAGAAAACTCGACCGTGTCAGCTTTGCAGGCCTGACAAAAAAGAACCTGCAACGAGGGCACTGGAGACACCTGACACCGAAGGAGATCAGCCTTCTTAAACGGGGCAACCGGAAATAACACCACCCGATGGAACACAGGTCTGGCTTTGTAAATATCCTCGGAAACCCCAACGTCGGGAAATCGACGCTGATGAACGTACTCGTCGGCCAGAAGCTTTCAGTTACCACCCCGAAGGCACAGACCACCCGCCACAGGATCATGGGTATCCTCAACGGCGAGGGATACCAGGTTGTATATTCTGACACGCCGGGCATCCTGAACCCGAAGTATAAACTGCAGTCGGCCATGATGAAATCAGTCGAGTCTGCCCTTGATGATGCTGACCTGATCCTTTACGTCACCGACGTCGTTGAGACTGCCTCCAAGCACAGCGGGCACCTCAGCCGCATACTTGCCTCTGCCGTACAGAAGATCATTGTCATAAACAAGATTGACCTTACAAACCAGGCAGACCTGGAAAAGCTTGTGGAGAAGTGGAATGTGATGGCTCCAGGAATCCCGGCGCTTCCCGTGTCAGCCACCAACAGGTTCAATACTGACCTCCTGCTGAAAGAAATAATCAGCCGCCTCCCGGAAGGGCCGCCATATTTCCCGGAAGATCAGCTGACTGACCGTTATGAGCGTTTCTTTGTCACAGAGATCATCAGGGGAAAGATATTTGAGACATACCAGAAGGAGATTCCCTATTCGGTTGAAGTTGAGATTGAGAGTTACCGCGAAGAGCCGGGCATTAACCGGATTGCGGCGATAATTTATGTTGCCAGGGAAAGCCAGAAGGGAATCATCATAGGCCATAAAGGCTCGATGCTTAAGCGGGCAGGCACCGCAGCAAGAAAGGAAATGGAAGAGTTCCTTGGCAAAAAAGTCTTCCTGGAACTTTATGTCAGGGTGGCCCCTGAGTGGCGTGACAATCCCCGCATGCTTAAAAAATTCGGATACCTGTAGCATTTGATTATGAGTAAGATAGCAGCAATAGTAGGAAGACCAAATGTTGGCAAGTCAACCCTCTTCAACCGCCTGACGGAGAGTCGTGCGGCAATCGTGAACGAGGAGAGCGGTGTGACCCGTGACAGGCATTATGGCAGGGTATCATGGAACGGGGTGGAATTTTCGGTGGTTGACACCGGAGGGTTCGTGGAAAACTCCGACGACGTCTTCGAGAGCGAGATAAACAGGCAGGTCAAACTCGCCATCAGTGAGGCTGACGTGATACTCTTCATGGTTGACGTTGAGACCGGAGTACATGAACTTGACAGGTCAGTGGCATCGCTGCTGCGCAAGGTTCAGAAAAAGGTGATCACCATCGTCAACAAGGTTGACAATAACAAGCGCCTCCTTGATGCTGCCGAATTCTATGGGCTGGGGCTGGGCGATTACTTCCCGGTAAGCTCCGTCAACGGAAGCGGCACAGGCGAGCTCCTTGACGAGATAGTAAAACACCTTCCGGACACCCCTGACGAGACCGGTGAGGAGATACCAAAGGTGGCGGTGGTTGGCCGTCCCAACGTTGGCAAATCATCACTGGCAAATACACTCCTTGGTGAAGAGAGAAACATTGTGACACCCGTGGCCGGCACAACACGTGACTCAATTCACAGCCTGTACAACAAATTTAACTACCGGTTCCTTCTCATTGACACCGCCGGGCTCAGAAAAAAAGCAAAAGTGGAGGAGGATATCGAGTTCTACTCAACCCTCAGGTCAGTGAGAGCCATCGAGGAGAGCGATGTGTGCCTGCTGCTCATTGATGCCACACGCGGGATCGAATCACAGGATCTCAGCATCCTGAGCATAATCCAGAAAAACAATAAGGGACTGATCATCCTGGTAAACAAATGGGACCTGGTGGAGAAGGACCAGAACAGCACCAAGCGCTTTGAGGATGAGATCAGGTCAAAGACAGCTCCATTCACCGACTACCCTGTACTGTTTATTTCAGCAATTACCAAACAAAGGGTGCATAAGGTTCTGGAACTCATCATGACCGTCTATGAAAACAGGAGAAGAAAGATCTCCACGTCACAGCTGAATGAGGTGATGCTCAGGATCATCGGCGAAACTCCGCCGCCGGCTACAAAGGGGAAGCATATCAAAATCAAATATGTAACCCAGCTCCCTTCAGCCTCCCCGGCCTTTGCCTTCTTCTGCAACCTGCCGCAATACATCAGGGAACCATATAAAAGGTTCGTGGAGAACAGACTGAGAGAGAACTTCCCCCTGACCGGCGCTCCCGTAAGGATATTTTTCAGAAAAAAATAAATACATTTGGTGTGATTTTTGATGCCAGGGAGTATTGCAAGCATATGAAAAATGCACTTATCATAACGATTCTTGCAGCGACGCTGATGATGGCCTCATGCGGACCTATCGAGACGCTTCCCCCGGAACCCAGGATCGAGTTCAGGACCTTCTCGCTTTATGATACAACGGATATTCTGGGCAATCCAGCCAAAGCCGGCAAACTTACTTTTTACTTCGAAGATGGCGATGGTGACCTTGGCCTCGATCCCCCTCTGACACCTGGTGTTGATCCTTCAAGCAACCTCTTTTTAAGGTTATTCCGCAAAACGAACGGCACTTTTGAGCTTGCGGAACCGTCAGATCCTCTTTACCCGTCTGAATACCGTATACCTTACATTGATGCAGAAGGCCAGAACAAAATACTTAAGGGAACAATAGATGTTACACTTTTCTACCTGATTTATGACCCTCAGGATACCCTGTATTACGATTTCTGGATCAGGGACAGGGGCGGCAATGAAAGCAATACCGCTACCACCTGCGTAGTTGTCCTGGGCGAAAACGGCACCTGTCAGCCTGAGTGATCAGACTCTCATCCCCATAAAGAGGACGTCATCAACCTGATCATTCTTACCCATCCATTCAAAGAAGAACTCCCTGACTTCCCTCTGCTGTCCCTCAGCGTTCAGCGGTGTTATATCATCAATAAGGGTTTTGAGGCGGCTGATTTTCATCTTCTTCCCGCCATGGCCTCCGAATTGGTCACAGTAGCCGTCAGTAAAGAGAAAGACCATATCTCCCTCCCTGAGGTGGTACTCCTGGTCATCATAAAACTTTTCGGTAACGGATTCACCTCCCACGGATGACCTGTTTCCCCTGACATAGTGCTGCACTCCGTCAATAACAAGTATCACGGGCCTCATTGCAGATGAGAAGACCAGCTGCCTGGTGGTGAGGTTGAACTCACACACCACGATGTCCATGCCGTCATTTGAGGCTTCCATCTCCTGGTTCTGGTTGAGTGTTGAGAATATCTGCCTGTCAAGTTCATGAAGTATCTGTGAGGGCCTGGTTATCTTCTTGACGGTAATGATATCCTGGAGGAGTGCCGTACCGATCATTGACATGAAAGCGCCAGGCACACCATGGCCCGTTGAGTCAGAGCAGACAACAATGAACCGGTCCTTATCAACCCAGTCAAACCAGTAGAAGTCACCGCTGACAATATCGCGTGGCTGGAAGAAGACGAATGCCTCCCTGAAGACTGTGCCGAGCCGCGCAGTATCAGGCAGGACACTGCTCTGGATACGCTTGGCATACTTAATGCTCTCGGTGATGTCAAGGTTTTTCTGGGCCAGCTCTTCCTTCTGTTCGTAAACCTCGGCAGTGCGCTTCTGCAGCTCATTTTCGAGGTATTCGCGCTGTATCCTGTGAGCCCTTTCGCGAAGCCTTACAATAAGATATACCACTCCCGCGATGAGCGCCAGCACAGACAGGAAAAACCACCACCTGTCAGTCACGGGTTTCTGTATGATAAGGCTGAATGATGCAGTTGTGGCACGGTCCGGATCATCCCTGGTAAGGGCTTCCACACTGAACCGGTAATGCCCGTCACGTAGATTGTAGGTGACAGACCTGTCACCGGTCACCTCACTCCACTCCTCGTCAAAGTTGCCAAGCCTGGTGCGGTAGACAACGTTCAGCGGGTCGCGAAGGAAGATGCCAGCATAATTAACCTTCACACTGTATGATTTCCTGTAGGGAAGATTGTAACTCTCCCTGTATGGATATACGACATCGTTGATAACCACTGAAATGATTCCTGCCTGTGGTGCTGCTGCAGAATCTGGTTCCAGTGACGGGTTGTAAACGACTATTCCTTCGGTTGTTCCTACACAGACCGTTCCGTCCGGGAGGCCGGCAATAGCATTGGGGAGACAATCACCCCTCACCCCGAATTCCGTACTGTAAGCTCTTACCGAGCCCGTTGCCGGATTGGTGATTGAAAAGCCCTTCTGATGGCCTGTCCAGACCCTTCCGTCAGAGGCAATCAGGGCACTGTAGCAGAAGTTGGTCAGCAACCCGTCAGCCTCGGTGTAATTAAGAACCGTGTCACCTGCAAAGAGAAACAGCCCGTTGCCATTTGTCCCGGCGCAGATTGTGCGGTCAGGTGCAACCGAGATGCAGCGGAGCTCGTTGACCCTGCTTCCTTCCATTATCATCCCTTCCGTGCGTACTCCTCCTGTGACATGGATGTAGCACAGCCGGTCACTCTTGGTGGCCACCAGCACCTCACCCTCACGGTTGACAACAACCTGTGAAATGTAGTTATGAGGCAGCAGGTCAAGCGTCGTATAGACAGCTTTTTGTCTTCCGGTCGCCCTGTCAAGGAGGATGACTCCGTCACTGGTGCCGAGCCACAGGTTGTCACTTTCAACAGCCACAGAGTTGATATGGTTCTGACCGGGATTTCCGGAAAGGTAATACTGTCTGAGGCTCCCGTCTGGCTTCATGAGCCACAGGCCGTCGCTGACAGTGCCTATCCATATGTTTCCTGTATCATCCGTTGCCCATGATGCAATTCCTGAACCCCCGGTTCTGGCAGTAAGGGAGCGGAACCGCGTAAAGCTGCCGGTAAGCGGGTTAAAATCATATATCCCGCTCCTGGTGCCTGCAACCACCTGGTCTCCTGCCCGGCCGATGAAAGTGATCTCCTTGTTAGTCTCCGGTCGGTAAAATGCGAAGGCATTGGTGGTGACAGCCGCAAGTCCGTGGCTGAAAAGGCCTATCCAGAGGTTCCCCTCACGGTCTGTAAAGAGGGTGCGGACGTTATTGTCAGGGAGGCCTGAAGTGACGTCGTATCTCCCGGTGATTGTCATATCACTGAAATCCTGGCTGAATGAGGTCTTAAATGCCCCGGCATCCATGGTGGCAACGGTCAGCGACCTTCCGGGACCTGCATTGATAGCGGGGATGTTCATGTTCATAAAAAGGGTGTCACCCACAGCTGTGGCAGTCATTGTGTCACCGCTTCGCCTGATCATCCAGAGACCTTTGTCGCCGGTACCGGCAAACCATGTGTCATCATCCATCCGGAGCACCGTCTGGATCCATGTGTAGTCCAGTTCCGGGAAGGTGAGCCGGCTCACCGCACTGTCACCGGAAGCAGCGCAAAGGTGCAGGTTATCCTGAGTTGCAGCCAGGAATGTTCCGTCCCCGGCAAAGGCTATGTCAAAGAGGTTCATCTCACCGGGCATTTTCATCCGGGTGATTTTGTCACCTTCTCCTTTGCCGGCAATAAAGATCCCACTGGTTTGTGTAATTATCCATACGTTGCCGTCAGGGCTCCCTGTGATGCGGTTGACCCTGTCAGACTCCACCAGGCTTCTCCTCTCCATTTTGCCTCCCGGTTTCCAGGTAAAGAGGGAACCGTCACTCATCCCCACCCACATTGTACCATTTTTATCATTATACAGGGCACTCACATTGCCGCGCGGCATGGTGTCAGGGAATTGCATGTGATGAAATGAGAAACCGTCATAACGGTAGAGACCTGTGTCAACCCCTGTCCAGAGCAACCCGTCACGGTCCTGCGCAATGACGCTGAGATAGCTTCCCGGCAGGCCGGTATATTCATCATACGTACGAAAACTGTAAGTCTGTGCAGATGACACACTCGGATGCAGCACTGTTACAAGGACTAAGCACAATGCTGTCAATGGAAGTCTGAAGCTTCTGGGCATGATTATTTCTTGGGTATTACCTTTATCCGCGGCTTATAAACCGGCACTCCCCCTATAGGGGCGCTGAAGAAGGGAAGATTCTGACCGTACTGGTTCTGAACCGATACAACCACATTATTGTTTTTTACCAGTTCTCCCTTCCTCTTGTAAAAGCGGAAGTCGAGCGATTTTCCTATCTCCCCCTCGTAGATCTCCATTTTCGATGTCTCCCATTCATCTTCGCCTGAGAGCGGGATTATCTGCCCTTTTCTCTCAACGGATACCACCATGGAATTCCCGTCATTGTCCCAGTCGAAGTTACTCTGCTGTACCCATATACAGCCGCTGTCAATAAACGGATATATATGTGAGACAAATGAAGTGTCATTGTTATTCCACATCCTGAAGGTATATTCATATGTGAATGCGTTGGCGCCGTCAATGGGCACGTTTGTATCTGGTCTCCTCGAGATTGCGTACCTGTAAAGATTGCCGTCATCGCCTGATACTCCGTCACAGATTATCTTGAAGATGTTGCTCAGGAACTTCGGGTAATATTCACCGTCAGCCGGGTTGAACGGCCCGAATGTAAACCAGCGCTCATCAAGCTTGTTATCCATTCCGAATGTGCGGGTTGCCAGCAGCGTTCCGCTCTTGTAATTGCCTCTAGGGTCTATTCCGTTTGCCTCCGGATTGGTATAGCAGCCCTTACCCCCATAGATTGAGTATACCATACGGGTGTTCCAGAAGTTGTTTAGTTCATCAGTCTTGCCCCCGATGTCAGGGTCATACACCCTGATGTAAAACGGATCTTTGTAATCCTTCGGCAGGGCAAAGAAGAACGTCTGCGAAAAATCATCATCTCCCCATGAAGTGATACCTCCTTCCCTGCCAAAGGTAATGAGGAACGGTATGTTCTCATCCGGGCCCGGTACTTCCTGGGCTCTCAACCCCGAAGGGGCTGCAGTCAGAACAAGAATAAAAAGCGGCAATATTAAGCGGGTAACTCTCATCTTCCTCCTTCAATAATCATGTTTAATCCCCAGATACTTCAATGTCCTTGCAGACACAGACCTCACGCACAACTCCCCCGGCGTCAGGTACTGAGCTGACTATCAACTGAATATTATATCTTCCCGGAAGGGCAAATACCTTTGATACTTCCAGTCCGGTTGCAACGGTTTCATCTCCGAAATTCCAGTAGTAACGGGCTATCTTCATCCCGGGCAGGTAGGTGGCACCCGCATTAAGGATCAACGTTTCTCCTGCCTTAATAGTATCAGGGCAGGTGATCACCGGCTGTTCGATATCCGTAATCTCAAGTTCATAGGAAGCCTGTCTCTTTTCAATGCCTTTGGTAACAAGGTTTACAATGTCAAGACTGATATCATAGACTCCGGGCCCGCTGAAGCAGTGTTCGGCAGTTATCCCTGTTGCCCTGGTACCGTCGCCAAAGTCCCACTCCCATCTGAAGCCTGTCTTGAGAGTATCCTGTTTGAGGGCATTTTCCTCAATGAATTCATAACAGTAACTGTTTTTCTGAATGCCGTCACACGCTGACCATCGTATGATGGTTGATATGAAACTGTAAATGTTATCATTGAAATTCCGGCGGTTTGAGGTGAAATAACCCTGCATGCCTCCCTGTGCAGCATAAAATGCGAAGTCGTCAGCCTCCGAATTGACCGGCTCATCCATATCTACCGGTTTCGTCCATGAGCCGTATGCAAGGCTTGAGTACCATATATCAAGTCCTCCCTTGCCTCCCGGCCTGTCTGAGGCAAAGTACAGTCTTCCGGAGCTGTGAAGGAAAGGATGTATCTCGGCTGCGCTGCTGTTGACCTCCGGACCCAGGTTCTGCGGTTTGGTCCAGTGGCCGTCAATATACTCGCACATGTAAATGTCATATCTTCCCTGGCCTCCGGACATGTCAGAGCAGAAGAAGAGATACCTGCCATCAGCTGAAACATAAGGGAAGGAGAGGTTGTAATCGGGGTTGTTGAATTCAAAGGGAGTGATATCAGTCCACTGTGAGCCTGAGCGCTTCGCGGTGAAGATACCAAGCCTGTTAGGCTGATTTTTGCCAAGCTTTCGACCTTCGCTGTTATTGCGGGTAAACCAGAGCGTGTTGCCGTCAGTTGTCACAGAGGCCGGTCCGATGTTTGCATCCCTGACAAGGTTTGGCGCAAACCTCACAGGCGAAACAGGCTTACCGTCTCCGTTGAACGGGGCATAATAAAGCTCATAAAGCCTGACGCCTTCAAGGTTCTTTTTGGTCAGGAAGGGATTGGTTTTCCTGTTCGAGCAGAACAGGATACCGTCACTCATAATTACAGGGGCCATATCATCCGATGAGGAAGAGATGCCCGGGATATTCGTTACCTCAAAGGTTCCCTTCGCCTGCCCGTTAAGGAGAGCAAAATGGCCCGACAATAAGACCAGCGCGACTGCGATATGTTTCAGAATGCTCCTCATCTTGTCAGAAATACCTTGGCGATGTTGCACTTACGGCAAAGGCAAATTCGTATCTCAGTGACACTTCATGCGTCCCTGATGTATATTTGTTCAGATGCCCCAGCTGATAGTCAAACGAATACCCCACCTTGAGCTGAGGGGTGACCTGCAAATCAAGCAAAGCCACAGCTGCCTGCTCGGCAATCCTGTATGATCCTCCGACCCAGAGCATATCGGCAAAAATGAAGTTGGCATTGAGGTCAACCTCCAGTGGCTCACGCATTGCGTACCGCACCAGCACCGAGGGCTTTACCTTGAAGGCATCAGTAAACCTTATCAGCGTGCCGGCGGTCAGATATGTCCTGAACATGGAATAGTCAGGACTGACCCTGAACTGGTCCGTCTCGTCCCTCTTGTATGTCAGTAGTGAGGGGACGGACAGTCCGGCAAAATACCTGTCAGTGTAGTAGTAGAACCCGACTCCCATGTTGGGCAGAGTGTATTTCATGTTTCCTGTAAGCAATGGATCAGCCGGGTTGCCGTCAGGGAATTGCAGGTTGTTGTAGTTGGTGTTGCTGAGGTCAATCCCTCCCTTCAGTCCCATGGAAAGCCTGCCCTGTCCAATCCTGACGCTGTAGGCGTAAAAGGCATATATGCCCACATCCTTCGTCACCCCGTAGGTGAGGTAGTCAGCCATCAGGCCGAGGGAGACCTTTTCCTTATTATTAACCGGGCTATGCAGTGAAAGAGTCTGGAACTGGGGAGCGCCGTTTATGCGGGCCCACTGCTTGCGGTATGAGAGGTTGGCGCTCAGTGCTTCGCGTGTACCTGCATACGCAGGATTGATCACCAATCCGTTTGTAAGGTACTGGCTGGTAATGGGAACCTGCTGAGCATCTACAGACAGTGTCAGCACAAAGGCGAGGAGAACTGATATGTACAGGCTTCCTTTCATCTTATCTCCTGAGAATGATAAATCCGCTTATATGAGCCGAATATTCAGGAACGTCAAGATCCTGGGCCCCGTTGATGGTGAGAAGGTAATAATATGTTCCGTCAGGTACTTCCCTGCCGTTCAGATCGAGGCCGTTCCAGGCACCCAGCGGATCATTGCTGCGGTAATCAGCAGCCCTGTATACTACAGCGCCTGCGGTGTTAATTATTACAAGTTCATTGCGGGTGAATTCCAGACCCTCCACGTTGAAGAAGTCATTTATGCCATCATTGTTTGGCGTCAAACCCTGGGGTATGGTCAGATCAGGCACCGTCAGGGTCACTGACACCTCAGGTGCTATGCATGCTCCGTTTGAGACTGCGAAAATAAAAGTATTGTCTCCGAACTCCAGCTTCCTCACCTCGGTAGTCTTTTCAAGGGGAGTTGCCAGGACCGGCTCTGCGTTGCCACTGCCGAAATCATAGCTCCATACAGATGTTCCTGCACCGTCAAAACTGCCCGCAAGAACGGCAGCAAACTGGTAGGGAAGCAATATCCTGCTGGCTCCGGCACTGATATTCAGAGGCATGATGTCAACCGTCACGGTTACCGGTGCCGAAACGGATACACAGCAGTTATTTTCACCGGAAAAAACACTTCTCCTGAACTGTGTGGTTTCCTCAAGCATCGGGGGCTGATATGTTGCGGCATTGTTCGAACCGGATGCTGTTACCCAGCCGGGAGACTGGCTATCCATTCTTTCCCATAGGTACCGGAATCTGCCGTCACCGCCGGAAAGTGTACCGCCGTTAAGGGCTGCAGCCGTATTGGTGTTGCAGATGGTCTGGTTTGCCGTTATGACATTGCCGGTTATCTGTGGCAGCACTGTAATGGTGAAAACCGAACTCTCCGTGCAGGCACCTGAAGTGACCGTTCTCCGGAACCATGTGGTTGCCGTAAGGTTGCCCGGCTGGTATGAATTGCCTGTTTCAGACAGAGGTGTAAAGGTTGTGTTATCTGTTGATGAGGCCCAGGCATAGGTAAACGCACCCAGTCCGCCGCCGGGGGTACCCGAGAGGAGGGCCGGTGCTGTTCCGGTACAGATTGTATCATGTCCCTGCGCCGGAAGGCTTATTGCAAACCCTGTTATGCGCGGATCAACAGTGATATGAACATTATTGCTGGTGCTGGTGCAGGCTGATGATGTCACCACGCGCCTGTACCATATGCCGCTTGTAAGAGTTGCACCGGGAAGATCTTCAGACGAAGCGCCGGTGATATTGCTGAATGACAACCCGTTGGTGCTGCTCATCCACTGGTATGTATAGGTACCTGCCCCTGCCCCGTCACCAGGAACGGTACCGTCAATGGTGGCCGGAGAAGTTCCCTCACAAATTGTCTGGTCAGCTGCAACCACATTGTTGGTGATTGAAGGGTGACATACAAGAGTGACGGTGTTGCTCACTGACTGGCAGGTATTCAACGGACCACTGTAGACTGTGCGCCTGTAGTATGTTGTTGAAGGTGCGTCATTCTGGGGATCGTAGCCAATCCCGTTATTGGTACCGGCAGCAGCTGACCAGTTGGTGTTGTCAATGCTGCTCATCCACTGGTAGGTGAATGATGGTGCAGCTCCGCCTGCGGGAGTGCTGCCTGAAAGGTTGCTGAAGAGGGTGCCCTGGCAGATTGTCTGGTCTGCAGTTACGCTGTTGCCGGATATTGCCGGAAGTATTGTCACTGTTACCGGTATACTTATACTGGTGCAGGCTCCGGAGCTGACTATTCTTTGATAGTGCATTGTTGAAATCAGGGCCTGGGGGTTATAAACCGCGGCAGTACCGGCGCCGGCAGCATTGACCCATGTGACGTTGTCAGCGCTCTCCTCCCACCGGTATGAATACAGGCCATTTCCGCCTGACGGACCTGAGTTCAGCGGGTAAAGCTCCTCCGGATCCATATTGTAACACAGGGTGGTGTCAGAGCCTATGATATTTCCGGTTATGCGCGGGTGGACTATTATCCTTACCGGGAGGCTCCGGTCAATGATGCCTGCGCCGTCACTGACCACCCTTCTGAACCAGACGGTAGCTGATTCAGTTCCAGTTGGCGTATATTCAATGGAAGTGCCGGTCAGGTCTGACCAGGTATTATTGTCATAGCTTCTCTGCCACTGGTAGGTGTAGGTGCCGCTGCCTCCTGCCGGACGTGTGCCGGTGAGTTTCGGGGGAATCATCC
This sequence comes from Bacteroidales bacterium, assembly GCA_027451265.1. Classification (GTDB taxonomy): domain Bacteria; phylum Bacteroidota; class Bacteroidia; order Bacteroidales; family VadinHA17; genus SR-FBR-E99. Next base: position 25,348 of record DAIDJT010000003.1, read on the forward strand.
CCTCGCAGATGGAGTCAAGCTGGCTCAGATTGTAGGCTATGTAAATCTCATTAAAGAGAAATCCGTTCAGCGGCAGGTTGAGATTGCTGCGGACCAGTCCGGGTGAGCCGTCGCGGTTTGGATCGCCACCGCTGTGGATGCCGCCTTGGCCGCCGGCAACGGTTGCCGTTCCGGCAAAGGGTCCTGTTGTCCAGATCAGGCCGCCGCCACCGCCGCCACCCGCACCATTCTGGTTTACGTTATTGCCTCCCTTGCCACCATCGGCAGAGAGTACCGGGGTTGAGAGGAAATGTCTTGTGCTTATTATCACTGAGCCGCCTGCACCGCCACCGCCTGCACCGGCATTTGCTGCTGAATTATTGATTGCGGCGGCGCCACTTGCTGTGATTATCCTGCCGTTACCCACAATGGTGTCAGCATGGATGATCACAATACCCCCGCCGTTTGCACCGGCAGAGGTCGTAGGCGTGGTCAGGTATACAGAAGCGCCGCCGCCGCTGCCCATATAAACACCTGAATTCAATGTCGAAAAGCCTGCCACGGAAAACCCGCCACGGCCACCGGGCATTAGCCCTCCGCACAGATCAGGAGCCATCTCCTGGTCACCCTGGCTGCCGGCACCGTAGTTCGCTCCGCCGCCACCGCCTGAATAACGCCCGTTGCCGCCACCGCCACCGGTCATGTTGGCTCCCTTGCCCTTCATAAAACCTGGATTGAGCGGCAGACCAGTCGCAGTTTCAAAGGCAATTCCCTCACCCTTGTACCCGGCTGCATATGACCCGATGCTATATGATTCCCAACTGATTGTGTCATCGGATCTCTGGCATGAACCGCTGCCCTGCGAGACAATCCCTCCCCTGAATCCCGCGCCAGAGACATTAATGTTCTCATTAAGTGTCAGCACACCCTTGACCATGAAAACCAGCACACCACCGGTGACCGAGGCAGAATCCCATTGCTGACATGAGAGCTGGGTATTTACAACCGCATCACGGTACGTCCTCACCTTCACAAGCTGTACCTTCGCCGCGGGATCATACGCGTTTAGTAAAACACGGGTGAAATCAATCCGTCGGGTACCGGTATTGACTGTTGACACGATGATTATTTCATACTTTCCCGGAGTGCCAATTGTATTCTGGTAGTTGCCCTCAAGAGCGGCGCCGGCATTGATCCCCACGCCATTCATCTGCATGACCATCACGGTATCATTTGCAGCAAAGCCGGTGGCGTCATCAACTATAACGTAACCTGCGCCAACTGCATTGACCCTGGCGTACCTGTTGACCTGGCCGGTGAGGAGGGGTGTCTGCCCTGATACATAAATACAACCGAATGCTATCATCTGAATAACAATCAGAAGATAAATCCTGGCTCTGTGACTGGTAGCAAAGGGCATATTGCGGTATTTGTTTGCTGAAATACTTTTAATTAAACTGATAATCGGGCAGATTATTTTAGGAGCCCTGTGTTTATTGAGGCTAAACAGTGTAGAGAAGCGGAAACTCCACGGTAAATACCGTCCCTTTGTCCTGCTCCGTTGTAAACCAGATTTTGCCTCCTGCTCCTTCTACATACCGCTTGACTATTGACAGACCGAGCCCCATTCCTGAAGATTTGGTAGTGAAATTGGGTGTGAACATTTTGGGAATAAGTTCACCCGGAATGCCTGTCCCGTTGTCTATAAATTTTACCCTGACGTGGGTATTATCAGCCGAAAGGACTATCCTGATCACGCCGTTTTTCCCGGAAGGGACAGACTGAATGGCATTCTTGAGTAGGTTGGAGAAGATACTGTTCAGATGTTCCCTGTCAGCCATCACCACTGCCTTATTGATTTTTCCGCTCTCAAGCGTAATGGTTGTGTTTTCGGCTTGGCCGAACATGGCAACAGTAGTATTGAGCTGGGCAAGTATATCAACCTCGGCCGGTTCTGCTACCGGCAGCTTGGCGAAGGAGGAGAAGGCGGACGCAATGTTTGACAGGTTCTCTATGTATTCAATCTGGTTGTCCGTAAAGTTCCTGATTCTCCTGTCGAAATCTGGCACCTTGTCGCTCCATGACTTTAACAATTGCTGCACATTCAGCTTCATCGGGGTGAGAGGGTTCTTGATCTCATGGGCAATCTGCCTGGCCATCTCGCGCCAGGCCATCTCACGTTCTGTTTGGGCAAGCTTGCTTGCGCTCTCCTCCAGCTCATCAGTCATGCGGTTGTACTGCCGCACCAGCTCACCTACCTCATCACGGCTGTTATAACTGATATGCTCGTTTTTCTTACCGTAGGCTACCGAGGCCATCGCCTGCTGAAGCATATTGAGCGGGCTGGTTATTCTCTCGCTGAGGAACACCGCCACCCACATCATTATCAGCAGGAACAGCAGAGCAAAGTTGACAAGGGTAACAAGCAGGTTTGTCGTCTCCCGGGTCAGCAGGTTCTGCATTGTAAAATATGGTATGTTGAGATATGCAAGGAGCTTGTTGTCTTCATTGTAGAATGGAAGGTAGGCAGAAAGGAAATTCATTGTGCCTATGCTCTCAACGCCAATGTACTCTTCCCTGCCACCTGATGTAAGCATGCCATAGGCCACAGGATCAATCATACTTCCCTCAAGCTTGCGCGAAAAAACTTCGGGTCTCGATGTGGCTATCAGCCTGCCTGACGGCGAATAGAGATTGATGTCAGTAAAAAATACGTTTGAGAATTTGACCAGGAGATGGTTCAGTGTGGGATAATCAGGCGCCTGCCACCCTTTCTCCAGCGTCTCCTCCGAGGCAAGCTTGTGCTCCAGCTCTATTGAAAGTGAAGTGGCCTTCTCGCGTATGATCCTCGTATGATTGTTGCGGAATTGCCTTGTGCTGAGCATAAGTGCACCTGTTATCACTATAATGAAGACCACAGTAAGTACGGCTGCAAAGGAAAGCTGCAGACGCCTGCGGAAGGTATCAGTCTTCAAAATCTCCGCGGGCTTAAGTGTGAAGACAACCAGTAAGGTGAACACATAAATAAGTGTGACAATGAAGAGATAGGCAAATGTGATGATCCTGTCAAGCAGCTTAACTTTGGCAGTGGAAATTGCCAGGGTCATGTCACCAAGAGTATAATACAAATGCCGGTAATCACGGGTATCTTCAAACCTGAACTCTTCCCTCTCTGACTGACCTTCGGCAATTGATGTTTCATAGGGGTATTCCCCCGACCTCAGAACAAGGGTGCCCCGGCTGTACTTGGCATAAGAAATATCCTTAAGCATCGGGAAACGCTGATGGCCCCCGTCAAGAAGCAGCTCAGGGTATCCCGCCAGGAAGGTTTCAATATGACTGACGAGCTCAATAAAGAGCCCGTTGGTCACCCCGGGCGAGAGCTCATAAACGAGCTTTGACATGTACCACGCCCTGCCGGTCCGGTTACGCATGAAATAAAAACCAGTCTGTGTAATGGTGTCACCCTCATTCCTGATCCGGTTGTCAAACCAGTCAAAACAGCTTTTCGCTTCCGTACCCGTTGATCCCAGGCTGAGAGGAGAGTCATTGCGGCAGATCACGATGTTGATATCGTAGTTCTCCCAGTAACCGTAGAAATACCCGTCTTCAAGATACCTGTAAACACCATTTATATCACCGGGAGTGATGATTTCCTTTTTGACCAGCCCCTCCAGGACGGTATCACCCTCCAGCGCCGGCCACATGTCAATAATCATCCCTTCTGCCACCATATCATTGTCGCTGGCCAGGGAGACGGCCATGACTTTCATGTTCCTCTCCTCCTTGAGGACCGAGTACCTGATGATCAGGGCTGTGGCAAGCAAGGCGGTGACTACTGAAAAAATAAGGGTTAGCGAAACCTCGGAATAGGCTTTTCTCTGCCAGATCAGTATGGCAGCAACCATTACAATGACCCACAGGATGCTCCATCCGCTGCAGTCGCTTCCCAGGAAACAGGCCAGCGGAAGCAGTATCAGTGAGCCGCCGGTAATGGCAATGGTTTCCCGCAGAGACCAGCCCTGTATCATCCGGAATGCACGCATGAAGAGTATCACCGGTACCGTCAGAAGCAGCATCACTGAGACAATCCCGGCAAGGCTCATGAAAGTCATGTCAAGAATCCTGAATGCTTCGAAGCTGATTGCCGAATTCACCACCAGGTCCCTGAAATATGCCTCCCCCAGGAGGAAGAGAACAAATCCCGATGCCAGCATCAGCAACGGGACCAGCGGCCTGAGCAGGCCCTTTCCGGTCCACGGGAGGTTGAACCTCCCGCTCCTGAAGGAGAACCTGATACCTGACAGGATCAGGATGCCGAGAAGCAACACATGGCCAACCGTCGGCATCAGCCGGCCTGCTGACCAGTTAAATGGTGAAAACAGTTCCATGGAGGTCACCGAATGAGGCAGCCCCGTCAGGAGAAGAACAATGTAAACAGCCAGCAGGGCGAGAAAGGCCACGGCAATGCCAGATGGCGGTTTCGCTTTCCGGTCAACCATGAGAGCGATCAGAACCACACACCTGACAACCAGGAAGAACACAATCATCCAGAGCAAAACAGGAATGGCGATGAATATTGTGTTGGGCTTTTTATCAGGGAAAACCAGGCCGAAATGATACTCCTTCTCCGATCCAAACACCCTGAAACCAGAGGCAGAAGGATCAAAGGTGATCCTGGTCTCATCCGGCAGATGAAATGTCTCAGGATAACCCGTCTTCAGAATATTGTTGACTATCGGATATTGCCTGTAAACCTTTATCAGTGCCAGCATCTCATACCCCGGAAACCCCAGGTGCACCGGGATGAACCATCCGTTGCTGTAGAATACCGGCTTGTGCGTGTCAAAATGTTCCTCATAGATTACCGGGAAGGCAATGCTGTTGTCAGACCAGTAAGCAATATGTCCCTCCTGATAAACCAGCAGGGTTATTCCTTTCCTGTGTGCAGTGCTGCCCAGAGAACTGCGGAACAAGGCTGCAGGATCACCGGTATCCGTGATCTCCTGCTCTGCCATGCGGAGAAGATTCCCGGCTTCATTCTCCAGCGATATAAGCCTGGCATCAACACGGGCCGTGCGGAACCGCCACTCAAGATCACTGAAATAAACCATGTCGGCAACTGCTGCCAGGGTAAAGGCAACCAGCAGGGCAACTCCTGCAGTCCTGATATTCTTCAGTCTCTCAGCCATAAGACTATTCATGATGATAAGGATCCCCGGCATTGACCGAAAGCACCCTGTATAGTTGTTCCGCGAACAATAATCGTACCACCTGGTGCGAGAAGGTGAGCCTCGAGAGCGAAAGCATATGGTCTGCCCTGGCTGTCACCGATGGGTCAAAGCCGTAAGGGCCTCCCACAACAAACACTATTCTTTTGGACTGTAGCATCATCAGTTTGCGCATCCATTCAGCCATCTCAAGAGTTGAATACAATTTCCCCCGTTCATCAAGCAGAACCACATGATCATCAACCCGGAACTGTGCAAGCATCTTCTCCGCCTCCCTGGCTTTCACCCATTCTGCAGGACGGCTGCCCGGATTTTTGACATCAGGCAGGGTGATGATCTCCAGGCGACAATATTTTGAGATTCTCTTCTCATATTCCGCCACGCCGTCACTTATCCATGACTTATCAGTCTTTCCCGCCAGCAGCAGCGCTATCTTCATCACTCGCCCGTTTTATATCGGGTATGGCAAATATAGCAATTAAGCCCTTTAATGCAGGTGCGGCGCCGGGATAATTAAAAGTGGTTCGGTTTTTGATATATTTGGTTAAATTTGCTTTGTCCTTACAGGGAAAGCATAAAGGAAACAAAATGAGAAAGAAGATTATGGCAACGACGGGGCTGCTGCTCACCATTGCATTCCTGCTTGCTGCCCAGGATCAGCCAGGTGTACCCGCAGGTATCGCAATCGCGTTCCGGACCGGGAGCGCTTCCGGACTCTCCCAATACCTTAACAAAACCGTTGAGCTCGTTCTTCCGGGGAAAGAGGATTTCTACAGCAAGAGCGTTGCCGAGACCATACTGAAGGATTTCTTCACCCGCTATCGCTCACGCGAATTTGTCATCAAGCACCAGGGTGCAAGGGGCGATGCCCAGTATGCCATAGCAAACCTGGAGACTGACAAGGGTAAATTCAGAGTTTACTTCCTGCTGAAAAAGGTTGACGGCAATCCGCTGATACACCAGATAAGGATTGAGACTGACAATGAATGATAAGCAGCTGCGGTCATTTATAATCAATGCCCTCGCCGAAGACACCGGCGATGGCGATCACAGTTCCCTTGCTTCAGTCCCTGCCACTTCAACGGGCCGCGCCAGGCTCATAATCAAGGAAAACGGCATCATCTCAGGGCTTCGCGTGGCACGCGAGGTTTTCAGTATTACCGACCCATCCCTTCTTGTTGAGATCCTGCTTAGCGACGGTGACAGGGTTCAGTATGGCGACATTGCCCTGACAGTGGCAGGGAAGGCTCAGTCAATCCTGCGGGCCGAGAGACTGGTTCTGAACATAATGCAGAGAATGAGCGGTATTGCCACCAGCACAGCCCTTTATACTGAAAAAATCAGTGACACTCATTCAAAAATCACTGACACCCGTAAAACAACCCCCGGCATGCGGGCACTGGAAAAGGAGGCTGTACGCACAGGAGGAGGAGTAAACCACCGGATGGGCCTCTATGACATGATCATGCTGAAGGACAACCATATAGATTACGCAGGGGGAATAGCATCAGCAATCAGGGGCACTAAAAAATACCTTCGTGAGAAACGGCTTGACCTCAGAATAGAGGTGGAAGCCCGCAACCTGAAAGAGGTCAGGGAAATACTGGAAGCAGGAGACGTTGACCGCATCATGCTTGACAACTTCAGTACTGCCGACACGATGGAAGCAGTGGCTCTCATCGCCGGGAGAACGGAGACGGAATCATCGGGAGGCATCACCCTCGAAAACGTGAGGGATTATGCCCTGTGCGGCGTCGATTACATTTCAATAGGGGCTCTGACCCATCACATAAAAAGCCTTGATATGAGCCTGAAAGCCTATTGAAACCTATTTTATGAGCGCCAGGGAAACGCTGATCGCAAAAACCAACGGGATTAGAAAAGCCGTACTGCCCGGCTTTGACGGAGCACCACTTGAACTGGTGGCAAAACTTATTGTAAAGGGACTCTTCGGCCGCGGAGTGCTTGTAACCAGGGCCTCCTCAATAGCCTTTAACATGCTGATGGCACTGCTCCCGGCAACAATTTTCCTCTTCACACTGATACCGTTTGTGCCTATCCCGAACTTCCAGTCTGAGCTGGTAAAACTCTTTGAGAACTTCCTGCCGGTTTCAGCATACAACCTTTTCGAAACAACAATCATCGATGTAATTACCAGAAGAAGCGGCACCCTTCTGGTAGTGATGTTCTTCGCAACGATCATCTTCTCAACCAACGGCATTCATGCGCTGATGCATGCATTCAACGTGTCGGTGCACGACTTCGCAAGCCGGTCATGGGTACAGCAGAGGAAGATTGCAGTATTCCTTCTCGTCTTTATCCTTATCATGTTCTCAGCTGCCGGTGCCCTGATCATTCTGAGCAGGCTGGTTGTAAACAGGCTTGTGGATATCGGAGTGCTGGAGATGAACCTGGTCTTCTACATCGTGATGACCTTCAAGTGGATACTCATCATTGTGATGCTGTTCTTTGCCATCTCTACCCTCTACTATCTTGTTCCGGCCCGCAGGAAGGACTTCAGATACATTTCCCCCGGGTCAATCCTCGCCACCAGTCTGTTCATCATCACCTCCCTTGCATTCTCGGCCTATGTAAACAATTTCGGCCAGTACAACAAGCTTTATGGCTCGATAGGGACCCTGATAGTGATACTTATCTGGCTGTATCTCAACTCGGTGGCATTGCTTGTGGGTTTTGAGCTTAATGTCAGCATCAGGGCCGCCACCTGTAACCATGGAAACGGATGCCGGCCGGAACCTCAGCACCCACAGCCTGCCGAAGTTCACGGCTGAGTATTGCTAGGCCACAGGGAAAAGAGCGACCGGCGGGCTGCCGAAGTTCACAGTTGAGCAATCATATGGAAAAGGGCTGCCGGCGGGCTGCCGAAATTCACCACTGAGCTGTCCGCGGGGCAACGGATAAAAGCAGTCCTTAATTTCTCTGCGCCCTGTTCAGATATATCCTCCTCTGATCACTGCTGGCAGCCTTGTTAAGGAATGCGAACAGTTCCCTGGCCCTGTCTCCCGTATAGATACCCTTCCTGAGGCTCAGCTTCCTCCTGAAAAGGAGAGATCCGTCATTCAGAGTCTCAACAGTGTATCTGTATGATCCGTACGGACCCTCCGCATACACTGGTGACGGGATATATTCCGCCCTGTATTCAGCCGGGAATCTGTAGACAATGGAATCTACTATGTCTTCAACCTCATAAATCCTGACTGAAATTGTATCAAAGGGCTGACGCCGGAAGCCGTTGAGACAGGGGTTGAAGTGTATCCTTGTCCCGGCAACTACAGCAAAATCATTAAGAGTAAGATCAAATGACAGCTCTGAGACAGGATCACCCTCCGTTACCTCATTGTATGATGCAGTGTCAGCATTGAATGTGCCGAGGGCCATCCCCTGGTTTATCAGTCTCTTCATCTCAGTGACACTTTTGCCGCTGAAGATCCGGTTCTTGTCAAATCCGAGTCCCCCGGAGGTCATTGTCAAAGATCCCCTGGCCGGCCCCCTCCTGCCCACGGTGATTATACCTGTGCTCTTCCTGTAACTGTTGCTGAACTGCGGCGTGCGCACCAGT
>DAIDJT010000004.1 GCA_027451265.1 Bacteroidales bacterium
TGGAAAGTTCTCTACCGGAGTCATGAAGTTCTGCAGGTTATCATCTGGCCATGACAACCTTGCTGACAGGTGCAGTGGTGGAGGTAAATATTTGACAATGACAACCTGGCGGACAGGTGCAGCGGCGAAGGGTACATTTGAGAATGGTAACCTGGATGCCAGATGCATCAACGGCGTCAGCTCACTGAATTATCTGCATCATTGCTGTCAATTCTGCCCCGGTTATTCCTTCACCGCAACTTCCCTGCCGGTAAGCCGGATGCGTGCGCTCAATACCTGCGGGCCAACACCATTCTTCTCAGCTCCTGTTCCGGGCTGCCCACCGCCGACGCTCACAGTGAACCACCCTGGCTCAATTACCCTTGCATCCCTGTTGTTAATCATTGAAAACTGCTCAGGCTTCAGGGTAAACTCCATCCTCCTGCTCTCGCCCGGTTTGAGGGTTACCCGGTCAAACCCCTCAAGCTGGCGAAGGGGTCTGGGTGTGGATGCCTTCTCATCAGTCAGGTAAAGCTGCACAACCTCGTCACCGGTAATTTTCCCGGTGTTTGTGACGGTAACTGCTACCTTTATCCCGCTTCCCGCTGCAGCTTTTGCCGGCACCTCCAGGTCCGAATAGGAAAAAGTGGTGTAACTCAGTCCGTACCCGAACGGGTAGAGTGGCACGCCGGTGAAATACCGGTATGTGCGGTTGTCCATATCATATTCTTCGAACGGTGGCAATTGGTCAACTGACCTGTAGTAGGTCACAGGCAGGCGCCCGGCCGGGTTATAGTCACCGAAGATGACATCAGCAATTGCATCACCGCCTTCCACACCGGGATAACCTGCCAGAAGCACGGCAGCGGCTTTCTCCTGTGCCTGCAATGAAGCAACGGGACTCCCGTTCATAAGCACCACTATGACCGGTTTGCCGGTGGCCAGCACCGCGGCAAGAAGCTCCTCCTGAATGGCAGGCAGGCTGAGACTGGTCCGGTCTCCCCCTGCGAACCCATCAACCTCTACCTTCATCTCCTCTCCCTCAAGGCGGGGAGAGAGGCCAAGTGCTACAATTACCACATCAGCCGAAGCAGCTGCCTCAACAGCCTGCTGAACCATATTACCCCGCGGCATGCACCAGAGCAGCTTCATGTCTGCATCACCCCCATGGTTGCGGTAGAGCACCTCAACCCTGTATTTCTGACCTGCCGTGAACTCAAGCGGAACACCTCTGACATTAGCATGATGATCATTGTAGAACGAAAGAAGGGTATCACCTTCAAGAATAATTGTATAACCTGATGACCCCCATGTGCCGAGAAAATAGGTGCCGGTGACAGGGGGAACTATGTCTGCAACCCAGTGTACGCCAAAGTCATTAACCGGCATCAGGGGATGTGGTGAGTCATTGTCCCAGTAGAAATCTATCATGTCATCGGTGCGTGTGAAGAGAGGTTCGCCCACCATCTCCTGCGAGGTGAAGTAGGAGCCCCGGACACCCTGTTTGCCCTCGGGTGTGCGGAAGTATCTTGATGGAATAGGCACCAGATTGTGCATTCCCGGAGCAAGGTCACTTCCCTCCGCATATATCACCCTTGTGTCAGGCCTGAGCTTGGCCTGTATCCCCTCAAGCAGGCTGACCGGATCCTTCGGTATACCATTATAGTTCCCTACCAGCACCTCATGGCTGGCCGCGTCCGGACCGATGACAGCAACCGTACGGATATCCCTGCTCAGGGGCAGGATGCCGTTGCTGTTCTTAAGGAGAACGATCGATTCCTGTGCGGCCTTCCTGGCAAGTGACCGGTTATAGTCGGAACAGTTCGCCTGGTAAGGGATCTGCGAATATTCAACTATACTATCAGGGTCGAATATCCCGAGCCTGAACCGTGCCAGCATGACCCTTGCAGCTGCCCTGTCAATGTCTTTTTCGGTAACCAGTCCCTTCCCCAATGCCTCCATCAGGTGCCCGTAGTCAACCCCGCACTCAAGGTCAGTCCCCGCTTTCAGAGCCATTGCAGCAGCTTCAGCCGGGCCCGCTGCATATCCCTGGAAAGTGTAAAAATCGGATACAGCCCAGCAGTCGGACACAATGTACCCGTCAAAACCCCATTCATTGCGGAGTATTCCGTAAAGTTCATCATTTGCGCATGCCGGCTGGCCCCTGAACTGGTTGTAGGCGCCCATCACCGAATAAACCTTCCCCTCTTTTACCAGTGTCCGGAAGGCAGGCAGGTAGGTCTCCCTCAGATCACGCTCACTGATAACCGCGTTAAACTTATGCCTTACCGGCTCCGGACCGGAATGAACGGCATAATGCTTCGCCGTAGCAATTGTCTTGAAATACTTCGGGTCTGACCCCTGCATCCCTTCAACGAACCTCAGTCCGAGACGGCCTGTCAGGTACGGATCCTCTCCGTATGTCTCCTGCCCTCTTCCCCACCTCGGATCCCGGAAAATATTAATGTTGGGCGACCAGAACGTCAGCCCGTGGTAAATGCCGCGGTCACCCCTCCTGACAAACTCATGATGCTTGGCCCTGGCCTCGTCTGAAATGGCATTGGCAACATCGAGCATCAGATCCTCATCCCAGCTGTTCGCGAGGGTTATGGACTGGGGGAATACCGTGGCATACCCGGCCCTGGCCACACCGTGCAGGGCCTCATTCCACCAGTTGTACTCTGGTATCCCCAGGCGCGGAATGGCCGGAGCAGTGTAAAGCAACTGTGACGCCTTTTCTTCAGTGGTCATTCTTGAGACAAGGTCATCAACCCGCTTCTCAAAAGGCAGGTTTGTATCAAGATAGGGATATTGCTGCGCATAGGCTGAAAACATAACTGATGCAGCAAACAGGAAGACAATCGTTCTTTTCATTTTTTTCCCGGGATATTATTCCGATAAAGATATTACATAGCAGGAAAATTCCGGCACCGTTTTGCCTGCATGACTCAATATTGTATTGTAAAATTAGTGTATATTAGACACTTCAGGAGTGAATTTTTTACCTGATGAACTGACTATTTAAATGAATAACCTGAAATAATATGAAGATCAGAAGCATTGCACGGCCGGTTGCGGTCATGATGATTACTGCGGCAACGGTTATTCCGCTGAAAACGGAAGCACAGAGAAGGGGAGAAAGGCGTGACAGAACGCCTGTTCTCGGCCTTGAAAAAGGGACAAGGGAGTTTGAAACGGCTGACTTCAGACTCGGGGTACTGAATTCAACCCAGACTGTCGCCTTTCTCAGGACAAACGACAGTGAGGCATTCGACTTCACCCCAGGGGACAGGCTTCAGGAACGGTCATCAAACGGTTTTTACCACCTTGGAGACCTGAATATAGGGTTGCGTACCGGCGATGGCGCCTGGGAATACTATTCCACTGCGCGGAAAAGAGGTGACATTGACAGACTGGAGCCCGGCAGGCCGGAAATCCTTTCGGTTGCTGATCTGTCGAATACACTGCCTGATTCGATCCCGCTGAAGGTTATAAGATACTGGGAAAAGGATGGAAAGAATCTCGTTATGCGGTTTACCCTTACAAATACATCTGCGGTGCCAGTTGAGATTGGCGCGCTGGGAATGCCAATGGTTTTTAACAACAACTTCAATGGCAAATCACTTGACCAGGCACATGCCGAAAGCGTCTTCTTCGATCCTTACATTGGGATGGATGCAGGTTATCTGCAGGTGGCCCATCTTCACGGGAAAGGCAAGGTTTTGGTGGCTGTGCCTTACGGGAAGACTCCTTTTGAAGCCTGGCGACCGCTGACGGATGATCCGCTCCCTTCGGGTTACACCTATGAAGGATTGCATGAGTGGATGGTACACAGCAAATCATATGCAGAAACAGCATGGAAAGAGGCTGAACAGTGGAACAATCCCACCTCGGCACTTCTGAAACCGGGCGAAACGGTCAGTTGCGGGGTGAAGTTCATCCTGGCCAATTCATTGCGTGACATTGAGACAGCACTTGCTGCCGCACAGAGACCGGTGACTGTCGGCATTCCCGGGTATGTTCTGCCCTCTGATGTAAAGGCTAAACTCTTCCTCAGATATGGCATGGCTGTCAGGGAGATAAAATCTGAGCCGGCAGGCGCCCTGGAGATCAGGGATGCCGGAACCAACGGCAAGGGATGGAGAGCATATGACCTGACAGGCAAAAAATGGGGAAGGGCGCGCCTGACCGTCACCTATGATGACGGGCTCACCCAGACAATAAACTATAAGGTCATCGAGCCGGAGAGCAAAGTGGTGACCGCCTATGGCAATTTCCTCACAACCGAGCAGTGGTTTGATGATGAGAATGATCCGTTTGGCAGGGCCCCGTCAGTGATCACCTATGACTACGAAAAGCGTGAACAGGTGAAACAGGACAGGCGCGTATGGGTTGCGGGGCTGAGCGATGAGGCCGGCGCCGGCAGCTGGCTCGGAGCAATCATGAAACAGCTCATAATGCCTGACCCGGAGGAGGTCAAAAAGATGGAAGACTTTGTCAACCAGACGCTCTGGGGTGGCATCCAGTACAATGAGGGTGATCTCAGGTACGGAGTGAAGAAGAGCCTGTTCTACTATGAGCCGCAGTCAATGCCTGATGGCACCTATGACAAGGAGATCAGGTGGGCTCCCGATGGCAACTTCCCCTCATGGAACACGAAGGAAACCAATTCCGTGGGCAGGTCATACAACTACCCGCATGTGGCTGCTGCACACTGGGTCATGTACAGGCTGGCACGCAACTACAGCGGGCTGGTGACACAGCAGGAGTGGCAGTGGTATCTTGAGAATGCCTTCCAGACCACGATGGCAATGATAAAGTTTGCGCCTCACTATGCGCAGTTCGGGCAGATGGAGGGAACGGTCTTCATCCTCATCCTCAATGACCTGAAGTCAGAAGGGATGACGAAAATGGCCGCCGACCTTGAGGCTGCGATGAAATCACGCGTTGACGTGTGGATGAAGCTGGAGTACCCGTTCGGCAGCGAGATGCCCTGGGACTCCACCGGGCAGGAGGAGGTCTACATGTGGGCCAAATACTTCGGACTGGATGACAAGGCACTGGTGACCCTCAACGCAATTCTTGCCTATATGCCCACCGTGCCTCACTGGGCTTACAACGGCAACGCACGCCGCTTCTGGGATTTCCTGTTTGCAGGAAAGCTCTCCCGCTTCGAGCGGATGATACACCACTACGGCTCGGCGCTGAACTCCATCCCGGTGCTTAACAGCTACCGCGAAAACCCGTCAGACCTGTATCTTCTGAGAGTAGGCTACGGCGGAGTGTTGGGAGCCATTTCCAACATCACACAGGATGGCTTTGCTCCGGCAGCATTCCATTCATTCCCGCAAACACTTAAGAACGATGGCATTACGGGCGACTATGGCACCGGGTTCCTGGGCTATGCAATCAACAGCTCCACATACCTGGTCAACAGTGATGAGTTCGGCTGGCTCTCCTTTGGCGGGAACAGCAGCATGAAGGGCAAATGGGTCACGGTTGACCTCACAACGGCTGCCAGGTCAAGGGTCTACCTTGCCCCTGCCGGCCTATGGCTGACACTTGATGCCGGCCGGTTCAGCAGTGTATCGTATAATACAGCCACCGGAGCTGTAAAAATGGTTATTGAGAAGGGTGAGCCTTGGGCACCCGAGGCTCTTCTTCGCGTCAGCAATCCATCACGGGAAGGCAACACGGCAAAATATGACACCGGAAAACTGAAATCAAACAGCAGGGGTGCCTTCGTGATTCCTGCCGGCAGGAAGGCTGCCGTGGTGACCCTGAAGAGAGCCGGATGACTGAAGGCTGCCGTGATAACCCGAAAGAGACCATGCGGGCAGAAGGCTGCCGTGGTGACCCTGAAGAGAGTGGGCTGGCATACATAAAGCCCATGGTCTTCAGAGAACCAGGTTGCATTCCGGTCCGGTGAGACTGTCCCGCTTCTGCCTGCCAACCTTTGGGTTGCATTACGGCATGACGAGATAGTCCCGCTTCTGATTGCCAACCATTGATCTGAATTATTACCTTTGGGAACAGGCCCGGCTTTTTGCCGGGCTCCCAAAGAAAAATCAGATCATGAGCAACAGAAGAGATTTTGTCAGAAACAGCCTCCTCGCCTCTGCCGGAATAGCAGGTCTGGGACAGGTGACATCACTATACGGCGCCACCGGAAGAAGGGTGAGCCCCTCCGATAAAATACGGGTGGCATTGATCGGCGGCCGTAACATGGGCTGGTCAGACCTGGAGACATTCCTGAAATTTCCTCAGGCAGAGTGTGTCTCCATTTGCGATATCGATAACGAATGGCTTTACAAAAGGGTTGCCGATACTGAAAAGATTTCAGGGAGGCGGCCGTCCCAGATTGTGAAGGACTGGCGAAGGGTCATGGACAACCCGGATGTGGATGCTGTAATCATTGCAACCCCCGATCACTGGCATTGTCTGCAGGCCATCGCCGCCATGGAGGCCGGCAAGGATGTCTACTGCGAAAAACCACTTGCCAACTCAATAGCCGAATGTGATGCCATGGTCAGTGCCGCCCGGAAACACAAGCGCGTGGTACAGACGGGCCAGTGGCAGCGGAGTGACCCTCACTGGCAGGATGCCGTTGCGTTCATTCACTCGGGCAAACTGGGGCGGATCAGGACTGTAAAGGTCTGGGCATACATGATCTGGAAGAAGACCCTTCCGGTGCAGCCTGACGGGCCGGTACCGCCGGGAGTGGACTATGAGATGTGGCTCGGACCGGCAAGGCACAGGCCCTTCAATCCGAACCGGTTCCACTATAACTTCCGATATTTCTGGGATTACGCCGGAGGGCTGATGTCAGACTGGGGAGTCCATCTCCTTGACTATGCCCTGCTTGGAATGAAAGCAGACCTGCCAAAGGCAGTATATACAGCCGGAGGCAAATTCGCCTACCCTGGTGACGCTATGGAAACGCCTGACACCCTGCTGGCATCATATGTCTACGATGACTTCACCATAAGCTGGGATCATGCCTGCGGCATAAAAGACGGCCCCTACGGGCGTGAGCACGGCCTGGCATTCATCGGCGAGAACGGCACTCTCGTGCTTGACCGCAACGGCTGGGAGGTTATCCCGGAGGTCGACTCGGCACCGCGCATGGAAGCACTGCCTCTTCAGAAGAAGTCGGAACAGGTGGAGGGTCAGGCTGTAGCAGGTGGCGGTCTCGCTTCCCATGTCGCCAACTTCCTTGACTGCATGACAACCCGCAAACTGCCAAACGCCGATGTTGAAATAGGTGCCCGGGTAGCCAAAATGACTCACCTGGCGAATGTTTCATGCAGGCTGGGTAAACCACTCACATGGGACAATGCTGCAAATAAGTTCGGTGAGGATGACGCAAACGCGCTAATAAAGCCATATTCCAACGAACCATGGATTTTCCCAAAGTATTAACCTTATAGCATCACGAAATGAAACCAAAACTCCTTCTCCCTGCGCTCTTACTGACACTGGTATTTACAGGCTGCCGGCAATCAGGATGGCATGACCTCTTCAACGGCAGGGACTTTACCGGCTTCGTCCAGAAAGGCGGACAGGCACAATTCATTGTTGAAGACGGCATGATGGTTGGCATTTCAACCCCTGCAACACCAAACAGTTTCATGTGTACATCAGAAGAATACTCAGATTTTATACTTGAATATGAGGTGAAGGTCGATACCCTCCTCAATTCAGGTGTTCAGATCAGGAGCCACAGCCGGCAGAACGGCGATCGGACCGTGGTTTACGGTTACCAGGTGGAGATAGATCCCACAAGCAGGGGCTGGAGCGGCGGTATTTATGACGAAGCCAGGCGAGGATGGCTCTATCCTGTCACCCCGAATAATGTTGCAGCTGTCAGTTCATTTGACAGATACGGCTGGAACAGCTACCACGTGGAGGCCATCGGCAACAGAATCAGAACATGGATCAACGGGATACCGGTTGCTGATCTCCTCGATGATGCTGATTCTTCAGGATTCATCGCTTTCCAGGTTCATGCGGTAGATAGTGCACTTGCAGGAAGGCGTGTTATGTGGAGGAACATCAGGATTGCCACCGAAAACCTCGGGAAACTTTCATGGCCTGACACTGCAAAAATCTACCAGGCAAACTTTATCCCCAACACCCTCACCGGGCAGGAGAAGGCCGATGGCTGGAAGCTTCTCTTTGACGGCGTTACCACCGGCGGCTGGAGGGGAGCCCATAAGGATTCATTCCCCGAATCAGGATGGGTCATTGAAAACGGATCCCTGAAAGTGCTGGCTTCAGGAGGAGCCGAGTCACAGGCGGGTGGTGACATAGTAACCGTTGATCAGTACGGCAACTTCGACCTGTCATTTGAGTTCCTGATCACCGAAGGGGCAAACAGCGGGGTGAAGTATTTCGTTACAGAAGCTTATCCGACGGCAGGCTCAGCAATCGGGCTTGAGTACCAGTTACTTGATGACCAACGTCACCCCGATGCAAAGATGGGCCGTAACGGCAACCGGACTCTCGCCTCACTCTATGATCTCATTCCTGCTGCCAATAAACGGTTTAACGGCGTGGGGCAGTGGAATGCCGCACATATCGTTTCATTGAACGGCCACGTTGAACACTGGCTCAACGGGTTTAAGGTACTCGAATACGACAGAGGCAGCGAGGAGTACCGCAAACTTGTAAGTGAAAGCAAATACAAGGATTTTGCCGGGTTCGGCGAGGCCGAAAAGGGACATATCCTCCTTCAGGATCACGGTAACGAAGTCGCTTTCCGAAGCATAAAAATTAAGGAATTATAGGCCAGGCAACCGGCAATCTGAGGCTCTGACAAAGGAGGAGGCTCAATCCCCTGCACATGGCATCGGGAAGGCCATAGTGGTATGACAAGCAGGCAGTAGAATCAACTACTGCCTGCTGTATTTTCGAATACGAAATCTGAATACTCTCAAAACTTCTGACCGCAGGACTGCGTGACCGCATGACCCTCAGACCTTCAGACCTTCAGATATATTACCTGACCGAGAATTTGTAGGTGGTGCTTGACAGGAACGGCTCCTCCGGGGTCAGGATGACTGACGGGAAGGATGCCTGGTTGGGGCTGTCAGGATAATGCTGCGTCTCAAGGCAGAATCCTGAACGGTACTTGTAGACCTTGCCTCCGCGGCCGGTCTGGGTACCGTCAAGGAAGTTGCCGGTATAGAGCTGAACACCCGGCTGGTCGGTGATAACCTGGATAACCCTGCCGGTGGAAGGATCATATACTTCAGCATCAACCTGCTCAACATTGTCAAGGACATAGTTATGGTCATAGCCTCCTCCAAGTATAAGCTGGTCATATGACTCACCGATCCTCTCGCCGATAAGATGCGGAGTTCGGAAATCAAATGGTGTCCCTTCAACAGGCCTCAGTTCACCCGTGGGTATCAGAGTTGAGTCCACCGGCGTGAAAGCCGATGCCCTGATGAGTGCCTCGTGATCAAGGATGTCACCATTGCCTGCACCGTGGAGGTTGAAATAGGCATGGTTTGTAATGTTGATTACCGTTCTGCGGTCAGTTGTGACCTTGTAATCCATTATGAGTTCGTTGTCATCGGTCCAGGTGTAGACCACCTCTGCAACGACGTTGCCGGGGTAACCCTCTTCCATGTCAGGTTTGCTGTAGGTAAACTTCACTGCCGGGAAGTCAGTGTTCTTCAGCACCTCGGCAGTCCAGGCCCTGCTGTGCCAGCCTGTGGGGCCTCCGTGAAGCGCGTTCACACCATTGTTGAGGGCAAGGGAATACTCTACACTGTCAAGGGTAAATTTCCCCTTTGCAATGCGGTTGGCATACTGCCCCACAACCTTCCCGAAATAAGGATCGCCTTTAAGATAGGCGTCCAGCGTCTCGTAACCGAAGGTCACATTTGCCTTTTTTCCATCTTTGTCAGGCACATTTATCTCGACTATTGCTGCACCATAGTTGGTGAGTTTAACCACATCACCCTTCTTGTTGGTGAGTGTGAACAGGGAGACTTCCTTCCCTTCGAATGAACCGAATTTTTCAGTAGTTACCATCTCTTTTTTGTTTCCGCATGAGCCCAGGCCAATCATGGCAAGCGCCACAGCTGTTAGTAAAACAAGTCTTTCTCTTTTCATTTCAATTCTGTAAAAAACATGAGCAAATATATATTATAGCATTAATTATACTGTCGGTTTCCCCGTCTCAGTTCACAGTCAATACCACAACAGATGCAGGAGGTACTTTCAGGCTCAGAATGTTCTTCTTCAGGCGGGCTCCCCTGAAAACCCCGGGGCGAACTGTCTCAGCATTCTCAAAGGTGTTATGGGCTTGCAACTCTGCACCGTGAAGGATTCTTCCCGATACTTCGGAGAATTCTCCGCCTCGAAGATCTATCAGTATTTCGGACTCCCTGGTGGGATCAATATTAACCAGGGAGATATTCACTTCACCTCTTTCATTCCTTGAAGCGGAGGCACTCAGTGACGGAACATCCTTTCCGTCTATGGAGTAACTGCCACAGTTGAGATGCAGCGGAAGAAGAGTGGCGTCATGGTGAACCTTGTACATTTCAAACACATGGTAGGTAGGTGTCAGCAGCATTTTATCACCGTCAGTGAGTATCAGCGACTGCAGCACGTTAACCGTCTGGGCAATGTTTGCCATCTTTATCCTTTCGCATCGTTCATTGAAATAATTCAGTGAAAGACCAGCTATGATGGCGTCACGCATCGTATTTTGCTGGTAAAGGAAGCCTGGATTGGTACCGGGCTCCACATCCCACCATGTGCCCCACTCATCAACCACCAGTGCAATACGCCCGGCAGGATCATATTTATCCATGACAGTAATATGCATGTCAAGTGCCTTTTCAACATTCAGGCAGCGCTCCACAGTCTCAAAATATTCCAGCTCGGTAAATTTAGTAGCAGAACCCTTTTTGTTCCAGTTGGTTGTGTAGTAGTGAAGTGAAATACCCCACATCATTCCGTCAGGAATATCGCGCATAAGGGTTTCAGTCCAGCTGTAGTCAGTAGAGTTGGCACCTCCGGCAATCTTCAGCAGGCGGTTATCACCGTAATTCCGGGTATAGGTGGCATATCTCCTGTACTGATCAGCGTAGAAGTCAGCAGTCATGTTCCCCCCGCAACCCCAGTTCTCATTGCCAACGCCCCAGAATTTTACGTTCCACGGTTTATCCCTTCCGTTGCTGCGGCGCAGATCAGCCATGGGACTCACGCCGTCAAAATTGACATACTCTACCCACTTTGACATCTCTTCCACCGAACCGCTACCGACGTTACCGCAGATATAGGGCTCGGCCCCCAGCTGCTCGCACAGATCCAGAAACTCATGCGTGCCAAAACTATTGTCTTCGGTAACTCCTCCCCAGTGGGTATTGATCATTTTCGGCCTCTTATCCCGTGGTCCGATGCCGTCCATCCAGTGATACTCGTCGGCAAAACAGCCTCCGGGCCATCTCAGGTTTGGTATTTGTGTCTTCTTCAGCGCTTCCACAACATCATTGCGGATACCCCGGGTGTTGGGAATGCTGCTGCCCTCTCCCACCCAGTAACCACCGTAGATGCAGTGTCCAAGGTGTTCTGAGAAGTGACCGTATATGTGACGGCTGATGGTCTCCGTCCCCATGTCTGTCCCAATGATGATATTAGCCTTTGCCGGTTCGGCGCCTTTCTGGGCCGTGGCGAAAGGCGCAATCAGTGCAAGCACTGCTGCAACTGTCAGAGGAAGTATTTGTTTCATGATGCACAGGTGTTTTGCCTAAAATTACTAACAAAAATTCATTCCACACCCGCAGCCTAGGGTGTGATTGTAATATTGAACTCGAAGGTGGCCGTATACTTATTCCCCTCATCCGTGGTATAGACAAGAGCCTGCTTTACCTTATAGACATCTCCCGGTCTGCATCTGCCAGGGTGCTGCCCCAGCGAAAAGACAAAATTACTTTCATTGAACTCTGAAAAGATTTTATTTGCACCGGTATTCACTGATTCAAAGGCACATACATCGCCTGCCGAATTGAACCAGTGGCCGTAACCTGTGGCTGTAGAAGAGGCTGCAAAGGTGTCATTACTGTTGACACCATAAAATTTGATTTTCTTGCCTGATGATGGCTGACCCAGGTTGGACCTGATCTCTGACCCGGTAAGCACAAAGGCATAGCACAGTTTCACAGCATCAACGGCGACAGTGGTGCCGGTATAGCCTGTGCCATCAGCCCGGAATGAGACATTGTAAACGAATGAGGCGTCATGAGGTTTATCATCAGGGGTAAAATCAAGCAGACCGTAAATGTTTGTCCCTGAGAACTTGACTTTATATGGCCACTGTTCATCGTTTGATTCATCCTCATCCCAGGGGTGTGAAGCATATGACCCCGGGGCACTGCTGACAACAAACCACAGGTCCTGGCAGTTTGCGGGAGAAACAAATGTGGCTGTTCCGGATGAGGCAGAAAACATGTCACTGTAAACTCTTGTGCCGTCATTGAGGAGAGCCACATAACCGTAGCGCCATCCGGCAGCTGCAGCATTGATGGTACGGTAGCCCGGAGCACCTGCAATTCCTTCGAAGGTGGCTGAGACAATGGTACCTTCTGCAGGCACGTTGAGCCTTATGACATTATAACCGTGGTTCTCAATGCAGTCCTCGGGGGCTATCTGCCTGAATCCGTCAGCTGCCTGGTTCAGGTTGCAGCTGTGTGCACCGATACGGCTGCTGCCGGTGGCCCTGATGGCATCAAGATCCCATGTGACCATCCTCCTGGCATAATCAAACTGCTCATCATTGTACTGTTCAAGGGTGATGCCCGTGATCCGCATGTAAGCCTGTGCCGGATCCTCAGGTCCGTTGGCGCCCGACTCACGCCATAGACGGCCTATAAAATCTATCCCATGTTTGTCAGCCCAGTAATAGTTGATGAAGTAACTGGCATATCGCTGCCACTCATTAAAAGTTGAGCGATGACAGTTTTCAATGTAGACGGAGAAATTGTATGAGCTGAAAGCCTCCGCCGGATAGCTCTGGTAAGCCTGCCACTGGGCACATTGCTCCCAGTATCCGTTGCCGCCGTTACCCCCGAAGCCATACCTCCACCCGGAATTGCCCCCATTGTCACAAAATACCTGGTACTGGAAACTGTGACCTATTTCATGGGCAATGGTTGATCCCACGGGCTGGCATGTGGAGGGGCTGACCCAGAGAGCACCTATCGTATTATCATAACCGGCTCCCGTTGCCAGCCAGTCAGTCTGGTACAGCAGGAAGATCATCATCTTGTAGCGGTCTGTCTTAGAGCTGCCCGGAGTGATGAATTTAAGCGTATTGACATTCATGCTCCAGAACTGCTCAGCCTTAGCCAGCAAGTCATCAAGGTCGACCCTGTACGCAGGATTTGGGTGCGTTGAAGGGGTGATAAACCCGTACTCATCATACCCCTTCCCCCAGAAAACGATGAAGTGCTCTGACTGCCTGCTGCGGCCGAAGTACCAGGTGCTTGAGCTTTTGTTAAGATCCATGCTCCTCAGCTCCTGGGGAATATATATTTTGCTGACATCAACTGATGACGGGTCAAAACCGGGCCGCTGTACTATTGAAAATGTGCCCCGAGTGGCTCCTGATACAACCGTCACACGCGCTGTCCGTGCCGATCCGGTAGGGTTCTGCTCGAAAGTGAATTTAACCTTCACCGGAACTCCCGGAACACCGGCAAGGATGGAAGCATCAATCCACGGTTGGTCTATTGAGGTGATACTCCATTTCTGGTCAGATATTATCTGAACATCAACTTCTCCCCCTGCTGCAGATACCGGTATTTCTTCGGCCGGAATGACAAGATTTGCCTCCTCTTCCGGCTTCTCCCCGCATGAGGCAAAAGCCAGAGTAACGAGTACCGACAGCACCACCAGCAACCCCGGAATCTTCCTGCATTTCGAATCTCTTCCTCCCGTCACTTTCATCATTTTCATAAATAACTGCATATAAATAACACTTACGGACTTACCCTGCAATCCCCTTTCTATTGTTGTGCTTCAGGCTTATCATCACTTCATGACTGTCGTCAGAGACGGGAAGCACAAAAAACCTGGTGCCATTCTTTTCGTCCGATTGTTTTACTTTTCTTCCGTCAATCTTCACCCTGACCCTTGCACCGGAAGTCAGCATGAGCACCGAGTTATGGGCATCGCCGGAGCGATTCTCCAATGTAAAGCTGACTCTCTTCAGCTTCTTATCAACTTTTATCTCCCTGCCTTCGGCGAAGCCGTCACGTTCCATCTCAACGGTAAACCTCGGCCCTGAAGTAACAGCAGAGAAACGGGCCCTCACCCCGTCACGGGGCACAACCCCGAAATTCTTTCCGTTATTCTTCAGAGTGCCGCCGTATGCAAACCAGCCGAAGAGCGGGTCATCGGTAAGAACCGTCCGGGCAGTTCTGAAGATGGCTCCGTTGCCAAGGTCAGCCTCACCGTCATAGAACCATGCTCCGCGGTCAATCTCCTTCCTGATCCATGCATTGCCTCTCTTTGATTCCATGAATGCCCATCCCATCGCACCGTCTTTTTCCTTTCCGGGGAACCAGTAACCGTATCCTGATTCAGGGGTGCCGGTGTTCATGAGCGCATAGGGGGCAAGATAAGATGCATATCCGAGCTGAAGCCAGTCATATGGTCTGTCAGCAAACCTGATGGCATAATCGAGAATTGACCAGCCGCCCATTCTTGCCATATAGCTCAGGCAGTGGTTGTCAGAGCTGTAGGTGAAGTCGCTTCCAAGCAGGAAATATTTGGCTTCAAGCCAGCCGCGAACAGCCAGCCCGGCAAGGTTCTGCCTCTCCATGAATTCCCTTGCATCAGCCCTGCTTACAGAGGGATGTGAATACCATACACTGTCATTTTTGTCATACCACAAATTGGTATCCGGCTTCATTTCATTCAGTGTACCGTATTTTGCAAAAGCATATGATGATTCGAAGGCAGTGCGGTCTATGGCATACTCTGACCTGAAGGGGTATTTGTCATCATAAACGAAATACTTGACCTTCTTTTCATACTCGGCGCGCAGCCAGCCGGCCTCATCCTTTCTCCCTTCCCTCTCAAGATCTGCAATCAGATTCTCAATGACAAGCTCATTGTAACAGCCCCACTTGTATGTCTCGTACCAGGGAAGTATCTCATAGGGATAGATGAAATAAGCCCTCGCTGTCTGCCATGCGCGCTCAAGGTAACCGGCTGCATCAAGATAATGGACCTTATCAGGGTACATTCTGGCTATCTGGTACATATGATAGTAGAGCATCGTTATATGGGGGTAGTCATATGACCTCCAAATCTTCATCTTGTCGAGGTTGGTGGTGCTGATCTTTGCCCTCTCTGCCGGGTCACGGGCTACCTTCCAGTTGGGTACGCCGTAGATTCCGTAAGGGTACGGATCGTCTTTGTCAGTTCTCTGGAGCCCGTTCCAGACAAAATATTCCAGGTAGTACTCAACAGCATCAATCTCCTTCTGGTCAGGGAAATATACGTTCTTGGCAGCCACATACGGCGCCTTGCAGAGACCCGGATCATCGCATGCCAGGACATACCCCCACCAGCCGTCAAAACCGTCGGTGTTGTCAGGCCCGCGGAGGATGCCGTTCTTCATGTCATAGGCAGAAAAAAGGCCGTTGTACCATTTGGTGGTATCACGGTGCTGCGTGCTGTTCACAATGAAGGAGCTCCTCTTCTTCACCAGCGTCTCCAGCGGCTCTGTGGCAAAAAATTCAAGGTATGTCTTCTGTCCCCTGCCGTAGTTGACTGTCAGCATATTTTCTCCAAGCTTCCGGAAGCTTACTTCATAGATGTGATGCCCCGGCATCTTTTCACCGAGATAGCTTATTTCCGTCTGCGCCGGGAACTCAGCCACCACCGAATCAATCACATTCCTGGTATGAAGTGAGAACTGTGCCTTCAGATCCGTAGGAACAGTCATCCCCGGTACAACTCTTATGTCAAAAAGACCCTCGTCATAGAGCAGTTGACGCATCATATCCCAGCTGTCAGCCCAGGCGATCCTGAAATGGTATCTGAGAGTTTCGCGTCCGGTGGTGCCGCCTATTGTAACGGATGTATTGGGCTGCCTCCATGTGCCGCTTTCGGCTGCTGCAGCAGCTACGGCGGAGTGAATATAAACCTTGTATCCGCCCCTGCCACCATCAAAGTATTCCAGGCCGGTGCCTTCTCCGGCCAGTATCATCAGGTAAGGCGGCTCACCGGAAGGCCTAGTAAAATAGAGGAATGACCCGTTGCCGGATATGAAATGATGCTTGGTAAAACTGCGTTCAAAAATTGTATCAGGATTCTCACTGCGTGCGATGCTCCATGGCAGGTAAAGGGCGAGATCTCCTATTTCAACCTCTCTCCCGTCACGTGTGCCGATCTCAATTTCCCAGTCAATGGCATCACCTGCAAGTGAAAAACTCTGCCTCAGTGTGACCGGATCAGTTGCATCATCAGTTTCAACACGTGCCCTGCTGCCGTCACCGGTAAATACGTTGTGCCTGTTCAGCGGCTTTTCATTCCATGCTCCTTTTCCTGTCCTGTAGACAAGCTTTATCCTTCCCCATGGAGCACGGTTGCTCACAATGTCAGCACCATAACGGTCCTGTGGGTCTGTGACCGACACCAGCCCGTCAGCGGTGACAAGGGCCCTCATCCTTTCACTCTGCAGCACCTTCCCCGTGGGAGCACCCTGGCCATAAACGGCAGTTGCGGCTCCGCCATGCGCGAGCAGTGAAAGGATGAGAAAACCCCGGATGAAAGTCTTCCCCCTCATCATATCAGTCAGCGTTTTTATTTATCCAAACTATTGATGTGGGGCTCCAGTCCCTTGGCTGGTCACCTTCCCTGGGTGCTGCGGTGCCGATGACCCTGTTCAGTCTCAGGTAGTTGGGTATAGCCACCAGATCGGTTCCGTCACTCCATTTCCCCTTTATCGTCATTATGCCACCAAACATCTTATCATTCCACTCAGCTGCAAACGGGGCATCGCCAATGCGCTGTTCAATGTCAGGCTGGTCTGCCTTCTCAACATTGTAGATCATAGGGCCGTACCTGAGGGCTATCCTGCCCCTGTCAGCTTCAATCCGTTCGTCAGCAACAACAGTCTGTACTTCCAATGGAATTACAAAAGAGATCATGTCACCCTTCTTCCACTCCCTGGTGATTGGAACATAACCCCTGTCTGTCTGTACGGCAACAGCCTCGCCGTTGACTGCAAGGGCGCTGATTGAATTCAGCTCAGGCGTTGAGGCATAAAGGTCACTCGTCTTCCTGTCGGGAACCCTGACCCATACGGTGAATTTTTTCCTTTCAGCCGGATTGACTGTTATGGAGACATCTCCCTTCCACGGATAATCTGTTTTCTGTACCATTTCCACATTGGTGCCTGCCACCTTCTCAACGTTGATAGTACTTCCGATGAACAGGTTAACATATATGCCGTCTTCGCTCTTGACATATGTCCACGTGGGGATCATCAACAGTGTCCTTGGAATGTTGCCCACACAGCAGGGGCACACATGCCAGTCTGAACGCATGTGATTTGAAGAAAGCGGGTTGGTGTAGAAGAAGTTCTTCCCGGCAAAATCAATTGATCCGAGGAGGGCATTGTAAATTGTCTCCTCATAGAGATCTGCATATTTTGCATCGTGATAGGCGATGTTCATCTTGTGCTGGAAGAAAATGAGCCCGCAGCTGGAGCATGATTCACAGTATGCGTTGTTGCCCAGCGAATAGTTGCCGCCGAAGCCTTCTGAGGTCTCCCCGCTTCCGACGCCCCCCGTCACATAGTACTTCTTGTTGACCATATTGTCCCAGAGAGACATTACAGCGCTCTGATAGTCGGTGTCACCGGTCTCTGCGGCCACGTCTGCCATTCCCGAGTAGTTGTAGACTGCCCTGACGGCATGGCCCACAGCTTCATACTGCTGCTGTACCGGCACATGGCTCTGGTCATACTCCGAACCGTCCTTACGGCTGTCAAGCAGGAACTTTGCAAGTGCGATGTAGCTGTCACCACGGCCGTTGCCTTCCATGTCATTCACAAAGCGGCCGAAGCGCACAAGGGCCTGTTCCATCTCCTGGTGACCGTCAAACCACTCCTTCTTCCCGGGGCCAATGTTTGCCACCCAGCAGTCAGCCAGTTTCTTTGCACCTTCATAAAGCCGCGTGTCAGTCCCTTCGGTCAGGGTATAGTGGTTTATTGCTGACTCAATAAAGTATCCGGCTACATAGCCTTCATGGTTACCCCTGGTTTCAGGCGCCCACCTCCCCTTCCACCTGGTTGTGTCACGGAGGGTATATGCTGTCTGAAGATAACCGTCAGGCTCCTGTGCGGAAAGGATAACCGGGATCCACTTTTCGAGGGTCTTTCTCATCTTCTCCTGTGCGGCGATGATCTCCTTATCGCCCTGCGGATCAACCATCAGTGCAATGCACATTGACTCAACCGTCTGGTGTACCCAGGCATTTGAAAAGACATAGCCGAGATGCCTTCCGTGCGGCTGACCGCGAAGAGCTTTTGCTGCCTCGACGAAATTGTCAAGCCCTCCCTGACCCCTTTCAAGGTCAGTCCTTTCAATCATTTCAATGCAATGAGGTATCCAGTCTACAATGAGCGCCTTTGCCCTGTCATTCCAGAGAGGATTATCAATCTTGTAGCGGCGGGTGTAAACAACATCCAGCCTTTTTTCCTCAGGAGGATTGACTACAGTGACCTTCAGTGACGAGGATGATTTCATCTTGCCAGCCTGTGATGACAGTGTGAGCACATAATCACCGGGCACCGTAAAGGTTGCCGTGGTTGTATCACTCTTAGCATTCTCAAAGGCCACTGACCCCGGACCTACGGCGGTCCAGAGTGTCTTCTTCAGAGGGTCAACGCTCTTGATCAGGCCGGTGAGATATGTCCTGCCGCCGGTAACAACCATGCGGTCACCACCGGCTTTTATTACCGGAGCAACTGCCGGAGCATTCTCAGGTTTCAGTACCTGCCACTCGAGAACCGGAGAAAGGAAACGTGTCACGGAGTCAACCTCCAGTAAAATCTTTGTGGTTGATACTTCAGTGAAAGTGGTGTGATTGAATTTGTCGTTTTGAATACCAAGGCCTGTGGCATTTTCAACATCAACATATTCATTCCCGTTCCAGTATTTGAACCTGTAGGCCTGAGGCAGCTTTCCAAAGCTGTCATAGTCATACAGGAAGACAGCAACCTCATCTATCTGAACCGGCTGCTCCCATGCATATTCATACCGGATAACACCGAGAGGCTGTGGTCTCTGCTGAGGCCGGCCGGGATTTGTCATCCAGCGCCTGAACTCACTGTTCACGCTGTCAGGTGTCTGACCGTCATTCAATTCCACTATCTCTCTCAGACCGCCGCGGGTTACCTGGCCACCTTTTGCCAGGACAGCAAGGTTGTCTTTTCCGGACTTTCCGGATCCGCCGGTAGAACACGACGGTATAATAATGACTGCCATAAGAGCGGCTGCCATGATCGGGATGAATCTGTTTCTTCTCATTTCCCTTGTTTTAAATATTTTAAGAATCCTGTGGAATCAGTTGTTTAAATTGAATACGAACAGGTTAATGCTAGCCGGGCCAACCGTTAGCGCCTGCGAAGCTGAAACCTTTGCAGGGCCGCTGATCTTGACGTTTTCCGGTCTTCCCGGTTCATTTGTAGCCATGTCATCAGGTGCCGTGACCTGCCATAGTTCGCCCTCATCTGCAACTTTGCCGTTAAGGAGCGTTAGGTGAATCTTTACCTCTGCCCAGTTGGCATTGACAACCGAAATTGTCAGCTTTTTACCTTCACTGTCAAGCGTTGCAGCTATGTCGACAGGCCTCGTTTCACCGGTTACAGCTAAAGGAATTGTTCCGAAATGCTGCCTGTACAGTTTCAGCACCTGGCCCGTTGCGTCAAAGACAGAACTGGTGGTGTTGGTCTTGATGCATCCGATTACATTGACAGTCTGGGCATAATTGGCCATGAAAATAATATCACTTTGCCTTGAGTATTCATTGAGGCCTGCGGCTATGCCCATTGCGTCACGCATGAAATAGCGGGTCCCCAGTTCACCGTAGATATGCGGGCCGTACCAGTAGTTCCACTCATCCATGCATATGCGGATATCCTTCCCTTTAAGCTGTGGTATCTCCTGGCGGTACAGCCGGTGCGCATCAGCCTTCTCCCTTATTGCGTCCGGTATCTGCTTCACGTGGGTCATCAGGCCTCCACCGTGCCAGTCCTGGCGGTAGAAGTGCTCACTGATAAGGTCCATGCTCTCTGAACAATTGGTCAGCACCATGCGGTCCCAGTCACCAAGCTCGCCAACTGCAATAAGTTTGATATCCGGATCAACGCTCCTCATTGCATTTGCAAAGGCGTTGTGTTTCTTTACAAAATCATCGGTAGACATGTGCCCCAGCTGCCAGTCACCGTACATCTCATTTCCTATTGACCACCATTTGACATGCCATGGCTCCGGGTGCCCGTTGGCAGCCCTGATACGGCCCATGGGAGTTTCGGCTGAGCCATTGCAGTATTCCACCTCCTCACTTGCCTGCCCGGAGTCACCCAGGCCGGCATTCACGGCAATGTAAGGCTCGGTTCCCAGTATCCTGCAGAAATCCATGAACTCATGTATACCCACGTCATTATGTTCGACACCCTGCCATGCGGGATTCTTGCGCGGGGGTCTCCTGTCACGGTCACCAATGCCGTCCTTCCAGTTGTATCCGCTCACGAAGTTGCCTCCGGGCCAGCGGTAGACAGGGGCATTGAGCTCCCTGAGCAGGGCTATTACATCTGAACGGAATCCTTCAATATTGTCTGAGGGCATCAGGCTGGCTGTGCCTACCCATACCTTTCCGTTTCCCTCCGGTTCAATAGCCAGGGATGCATTCTGAGTCAATTCCTCCGATTTGAATTCTACAGGCCAGGCTGAGAAGGTGCTTCCCGGCTTTTCAATCGTGACCGTTTGCGACTTCTCTCCCCATGAAAGTGTAACCTTCACTGCCGTTATACCTGGAGTAGCCTTCAGGATCACACGCCCGGTGTATACCAGTTCGGGCTTCAGGCCCAGACCAGACTGCTGCATTACCGCAGCGCCGGTGGCATCAACGCCTAGAACCGGGGTCTTGTCACCTGTGAAAGGCGCTGCCCTGTCAACCGAGAAGAGTTCTTTTTTGCCTCTCAGCTGCCAGGGTGATTCCCTGTCTCCCGGAGTGTACCAGAACTTGCGGTCTTCAAGCATCTCAGCCCAGATGCCTCCGTAGATGCACCTGCCGAGGTGTTCAATGAACTGCCCGTATATATATTCTGACATGGGCTCCTTCCTGTCAGCCAGGTCAATGGTGACAGCGGTGTTCAGCTTTTCGGAGGAAACCAGTTCCAGCTTCATGTCATCGAACCAGGCTCTTCCCGATGCCGGCCCGTCAAGGCCAAGCAGGCATGACAGAACTGATGAGTCATCATTGCCGGTTTTGAATACAAATTCAACCTTTGTCCAGTCATTGGTGCCGGTCAGCCCCGTGTATTCTGCCTCAAAGGCATCAAACCTGAAACCGGCTCCCTTTCCGTTGCGTGTCTGCACGTTTTCAGTCTTCACCCAGCCGGTGAATTTATACTCCGACCATGGTTTAAGTTCCACTTTGGTCATCCACCTTCCGCCGGCAGGCCTTGGACTGTTGAGCATAAGGCTTCTTTGACCCTCGTGTGCAAGGTAATCATAGAAGGCAATCATGTTTCCGCCACGAGTCTCGGCGGTCCATCCGGTAACGGCTGAACCGCTCCCCAACTCAGCTGAAGGATTTGGGATGATGCTGACCTGCACCTGGTTTCCCGCGCAGGAGGTGATAATCAGCACTGCTGCAAGAATAATCTTAAGTTTTCTCATTCCGGAATGCTAAAATTTGTTAATGACCATCATATAAAAGTAAAAGGCCGGTAAAAAGCGGCCTTTTACTTCCTGATTAAAACCCTAAAACCAAACAACTACCTTCTCCACTCATTGACTCCGTCTCTTATGCGGTTACGCCATACAAGCTTCGAACTTGCGGTAGTATAATAAGTGGCCTCTTCATAGATGACCTTGTAATTCAGATTCAGTGTGCTGGTGGCCGGATCCCATGTGCTGGCACCGTTGGGCAGTACATTGGCAATCGGCCGCTCCTCAGGCGTCATCGGATCACCTATACCCATCACCTGCCATTCGGAAATACCTACCGACTCGCTTGAGTTGATGAACCAGAGCTCTACTGCGTCAGTGGTAATCTCATCAAACGTGGTGACATTGAATTTATTCGGGTCAGCTCCGTAGCCCACCGGGTTCGGAACTTCTTCCCATGTGTCGGTTGTCATGTTATGGTACATCACGTACTGGTCTGTCGGGAATAGAAGTCCGCCCTCATCACTCCACCAGAAAACATTGGAAGCCCTTATCCTGTAAGGCCGTGCAAAGGTGTACCGTATCCATCCCCAGTCATTTGCACTGTACCAGTTACCAAACTTCGGATAGGTGTAATCATTTATTGAGCTTGCAGGTACCTTGCCGTCATTTACAGCAGAAAGTGTTTCCCATCCTGACACATAGTCGGTGGTGAGTGTCGGGGGGTACTCTGTCGCCAGGTTAACCGGAGTCGGAGGCGGGTTGGGCATCTTCTTCCATGTCACCGTGTTGTCTGAGTTGATCTTGTAGTGCATGGTATAGCCTGCCCCGTAGAGGTGCAATATCCCGTTTGCAGTAATTGAATCGAGCGATATTGTCTGCGATGAGATGACGCTGGTCATCGAACCGCTCCCCATAACCGCACCACCTTCCTCAAATGTTGTATAGGTGCCGGTGTGGTTGAAGAAACCCTCTGACCTGGTGATGAACTTGATCACGAGAATCTTGGTGTTATGGTCCGCATTGATGCTGTCTGCCGATGTTTCCGTCAGCCGGATAGGAATGGCATAATGGAAATTCACGGCATCGGGGTCATTGAGGAATTTGACGGAATCGAGCGTCACAGTCAGCCTGCCGATGTAATCACCTGAAGGAATAGTCATCGTATTGGCATTGCTCAGGCTATAGTAGTCGGTTGGCATGAGTTCATATGCGGTCCCTGCCAGCAGAGTCGGATCAATCGTGAAACGGACCCATCGTTCTTCCTTGTTTTCCAGCACTCCGGCAATGAATACCCCTATATCAAGCTTGAGTCCCTCACCCTTGACCACTGTCCTTCCCAGTTCACCGGCAGTGCTGAGACCGCCGGTGGCTGTTGAAAAAGCAACAGTGGTGTAAGGATAGTCATTTCTGAACTCTTCATAGCAACCTGTCAGAATGACCGTCATTATCAGTATTGCAAATATCTTTTTCATATTTCCTGTTTTATTTTTTCCCGGGCGGGAAAAAAATTCTACCATCCACTGTTTTGTTTCAAATTACTCATAATGAGTGTCTGTTTGTAAGGCACCGGGATATATCTCATATAATCCTGGAATGCATGTGTCTCTACATCCACGTACTCATAGGAGTCATAGTTGATGGGCCAGACCCTCCATTCGATCACACCGACTGACTCGGTGCTGTTGATGAAGTTGATCCGGATGCCTGTTGTTACAACCGGGTTGAAGACTGTCGTGGTCCAGGCGTTTTCTGCCACAAGATACCCCGACGGATTCTCGACACGTTTCCATGTGCTGGTCCCTGCATCATAATATTCAAGGTATACCTCCGTGGGAAGCAGGAGACCACCGCCGTCAGTGAACCAGTAGATTTCCGATTTGGCAATTGATTTGGGCTCGGCGAAGTCATACTGGATCCAACCCCAGTCATTGGAGCTGTTCCAGTTGCCGAACTTGCGATGCGTATTATCTGAGGATGATGCAGGTTCAAAACCGTCATTCACGGCAGAAAGCCTTTCCCATGACGAGCAGTAATCAGTTGTAACCGTTGCTCCAAGGGCAAGGTTTGTCGGTTCCGGAAGAGTCGACTTGGTGATCTTCGCACCTTTAACGGTATGGTCAAGCGGCAGGTTCCATCTCCTGATATCCCAGAAGCGGTGACCTTCGAAACAGAGCTCCAGGCGCCTCTCGTTCCTTACAAGTTCCCTGAATGAGTCCTTATTTGCTGCCTGATCTATCCTGTACTGGTCCTGTTGACCTGTAGTGGCGGGATCAGAGTCAATGCCTGCCCTGTTCCTGATGAGTGCCAGAACGGAGTTAGCCGAGAAACCCAGGGTTGCATCATCCGGCCCGTAGGCTTCGTTTGCTGCTTCGATAAAGTTAAGATAGAGCTCAGTCTTGCTGAGGAACACCCTGAACCTGTAGCTGGTTGTAACATCACCAGGGGTAAGCCTGACGTCCTTGCTCAGAAGCTTTTTCAGGTAATAACTGGTACGGGTACCCTGAAGACTCAGGCCTCCGGGTGCATCAGCGCCTCCTGTGTAGGTCTGAACCACAGTGCCATTGTAGGTTGTTCCGTTCCTGAATAAAAACCTCTCGAAACGACCATCACGGCTGGCATAGGGGTTCGAAGGATTGAAGAGAGTCGACTCATCTATCGGGTAGCCGTTGCTGGCCGGGAAGGCATCAACGAGGTTCTGTGAGGGATTGCACGCTCCGGATCCGTAGAGTGAGGGTGGATAGAATGCATACTCCCAATCATTTGAAGAATACTCCGTCTGAATCCAGATGTTGTTAAGGCTTCCGGAATTGTTGGTTGTGTAATCAAAGTCATGAAGGTTGTTGCCTCCGTAATATGCCATTGCATCATGAGCAACCTGCGCAGCACGGACCCACAGATCCTGTGTTGAGGGACCGTAAGCGGGGCTGGCGGCATAGAGATATACCCTGGCCTTGAGAGCCCAGGCTGCCATCGCACTGCCCCTGCCGGCATTCGAGTTGTTGTTGTACGATGCGCTCCCGTTATACCATTTCGGAAGAAGCACGATAGCTGAATCACAGTCCTTGGCTATCTGGGCAACACACTGCTCATAGGTGTTGCGAGGAAGGTCAAGATTGTCAGTAGTGGAAAGAACACTCGTTACAAT
Source organism: Bacteroidales bacterium (assembly GCA_027451265.1). Taxonomy (GTDB): domain Bacteria; phylum Bacteroidota; class Bacteroidia; order Bacteroidales; family VadinHA17; genus SR-FBR-E99. Next base: position 25,063 of record DAIDJT010000004.1, read on the forward strand.
GGGGAAGCCAAGGCATTCACCTCCGCCGGCAGGATACCCTGCATATGTGCGAAGAAGAAGCCACTCGTACCAGGCCCTCATGAAGAAGGCTTCACCCCTTCTCTGCTTCTGGAGAACCTTATTGAGGGCAGGGTCAGATACACTGTAGAGAAGATCCTTGCAGTCCCTGAGATACATGTTCAGGTAACCTATGGCTTCATACCAGTCATCCCACTGACCTATCGGGTTGTTCTGAACGGTCCAGTTGCCAAGTGCAAGCGAGTTGCCACCCGGGACGGAAGGAACGGCGTTGTCAGTGTAGTACTCGGTATAATCAATATATTCGGTGTTGAGAAGCGAATAGGCCTGTGCCAGCAACCCCTCACCGTAAACGGCATTGCTCAGGAGCTCATCTGTGGTGAGGTCTTCTATCGGCCTCGGATCGAGAAATTCACAAGAGACCGCCACAACTGCCGTAAGGAGAAATATTATCGTTCGTTTCATTGTTTCAGTTTTTAGCATTAAAACTTACAGGATACTCCGGCGGTGATGGTCCTGAATAACGGGTAACCTGTTATCCCGGCATTGATGTTCTCAGGGTCAACGCTGTACTTCTTCAGTGAAGAGATGGAAGCGAGGTTGGTTCCCCTGGCGAAGATCCGCAGATTGTTCATCGCCAGCCTGCGCGATGCGGAGACCGGGAAAGTGTAGCTCACCTCAATGTTCTTCAGCCTGAAATATGCAGCCTTGGCCACCCAGAATGTTGAGTACTGGTAGTTGTTGGGTGAGACGGTTGTGAGCCTTGGATAATCATTGGTAACCGGGAACCTGTCAAGCATCAGTTCCGAATAGTTCTGGCCGGTACCGTTGATCATGAAATACCTGTTGTTGGAAAGCATTACGCTGCCGTCAGCTTCTCCCTGCCCCAGGGCGTAGATCCCGAATCCCTTGTATCCGGCCGAAAGATTGAGTCCGTAGAAGACCCTCGGCGAGTGATAGTCAGTTACGGTGACATCAAGTTCATCAACCACCTTGTCATTATTGATGTCTGCATACTTTATATCACCAGGCTGAAGGGCTCCCCAGCTCTGCGTAATGCCTCTCGAGGTTATCTCACCTGCAGTCTGGAACAGGCCCTCTGCCTTGTACAGCCAGAATGCATCCATGTCGGCTCCGGTAAGTTTCTGGTATTCCGGGAGTGCATCAGGTTCATCAACCACAAGGTATTTGCCCCTCATGTACATCGCATTGCCCCCGATCCCGTAACTGAAGTCACCGATACGCTTGTTCCACTGCACAAGACCATCAATTCCCCATCTCATATCCTCACCGTAATTTGTGGCGGGAAGAAACTGAGGACTGCCTATGATTGAAGGAGTTGAAGCTCCCTTGTTCGAAATCTTATCATAGTTCTTCTCATTGAAGTAGTTAACCTCAACATCAAGAGCCTTTCCGAACAGCTGGGCCTGTACACCGGCGTTTATGAAACGCCTCTTCGGAAGCACAAAATTATCACTGCCGGTCTGTACAAGTGTGTAAATATCAACCCATTCTCCTCTGTTGGAGGCGACACCTGAGTTCCAGCCACCGTTCAGTGTCCAGAGTGTTTCATTCAGGTAGAACGGGTTGTAACCCTGCAGGTAATAGTCATTGATACCCATTATGCCGGCTGATCCGTAAACCTTAAGGTAGTTAACCGTTTTGCTGGCGCTGAGGAAATCCTCGTTGCTGGCTATCCATGCAAGACCGGCGGTGGGATAGAGTGAGAACCTCTTCCCGGCTGGCATCCTGTTACTGCCTGAATAAACCATGTCAAGCTGGGCAACGTACCTGTTGTCAAATCCGTAATTAAGCCTGACCGACAGGTCCTCGACCTTGGATGGCTGATACCAGTCATCATTCGAGGTATACTCCTCGAGTGCTGCGTAGAATACCGCATCTGCAGCAAGCGAACTGCGACCGAACTCACGTTCGTAGTTCAGTCCGGCATACCCGGCTGTCCTCTTGAGCACATCAAAATTGCCAAGCGACATTGTGGGGACAACCACTGCATCAACAACCCTTACAGGCGTCACGCCCTGCAGCCTGTACAGCGCTGCCGTACCGCCCTTGCTGTTGATGATTGTGTTCGATACATCGAATGAGGCATTCCCGAATGCTTTCAGGCCTTCCATGATGCTGCCGAGGTCAACCTCCAGCCTTGCATTATTCTGTGCGTTGAGGATCATGCCGTCACCAAATCCGGAATAAGCCAGCTCGTTTGTCAGGTTAACAGGAAAGTTATCGCTCCTGATAAGGAGTGAGTCAGCATAGATCGGGTGCGCATTCGACGGGTAGACCGATAGTATATCAAACATATTGTATACCCCGGCACCCGAAGATACGTTGGGGAAGCGCTGCTTGTTCAGCGAGGCGGCTATGTTGATGCTTAGATTCATGAAGTCGTTCAGCTTTATGGCCACATTGCCGCGCAGCTTGTACCTGTTGTTCTTCACCTTCTCCCCCACATTCTCCAGGCCGGCACCTCCGACGTAATCAAACATCGAGAAGTATGTCACCCTCTTGTCGCCGCCTTCGAAGCTCACACTGGCCTTGCGGAAGGGAGCTGATTTGGCTACATACTCACCATAATAATCCACATCAGGATGGGTGAGCAGGTTTGAATGGTTCTGGTAGGCGGCCAGGTCGGCAGGTGTATACCAGGCTTCATAACCGTCATTCTCCAGCGCCTCGTTGAGGAGGTTGGCATAATTGTATGAATCAAGGTATTTCGGCATGGTGGCCGGTGTACTTACCCCGTACTCGGCTGAGACCTTCATTTCCCTGTTGAAACTGCTTCCCTTGCGGGTGGTGATCCAGATCACCGGACCGGAGCCCGAGAGACCCAGCATCGCCCTGCCGGAGAGATCCCTGATAACCTGTACCTCCTGTACTTCGGATACTGAGAGACCAGACACATCCCTGATAATTCCGTCAATGTAGACGGTGGCACCGGTGCCTCTTATGAACGCCCCGAAAGATTCATAACCGGGGACGGTAGAATAGGGCTCAATTGTAAGCCCGGGAAGCCTGCCTGACAGTGCCTCAAGCAAAGAGGCCGAAGGATATGACATCAGTTCGTCACCGGTGATGGTGGTCACGGCCGACACAATGCGGTTGCTGCCCAGTTCCCTGTATGGAAGGGCATCAACATTTGTCTCGCTGACAAAGCGATACTCATCGAGAACTATCGGTTCAACGGTGTTTGTGCCGGGGGCTACCTCAACAACCTTCACCTTAAATCCCTCAAGGCTGATTGCCAGCCTGTCGGTCTCGCCTGAAGTGACCCCTATCTCAAAGTTTCCCTGCGCATCTGTAACAGCCGACTGGTTGGTGTTGAAGGATTTTACCACAATACCCTGCATTGGCTGATCATGGCTGGAAACCACTGTTCCTTTCACTATGGTTTTTGGTATCTCCCTTGCCTGCCCCCAGACATCGCCTCCGAAGAGGAGCCCGAGTATGGCGGAAATGACCATTACCTTTCTGAATATATTGTTTTTCATAACTTTCATCTTTCTCTATAATGACCAGTTTATCCTTATCACCATCCCGGGTTCTGTTTAAACTCTTTGAACATAAGTGCATCACTTAGTGGTATGGGCCACTTGTAGTGTTTCTGCTCAAATGTCAGGGTGACAACCGGCAGAGTTGTACGGGAGATGTTGTAGCCAGTAGGCCTGCCGGGGTTCTCGATAAGGTCCACACCGTAAAGCTGCTTGTGCTGAATCTTGTGTGCGTCGCCCCACCTGGAGAGATCGAAGAAGCGTTTGCCCTCGAGATAGAGCTCTACTGCCCTCTCGTTCTTGATCCTCTCACGGAAGGTTTCCTTGCCCGCAAGATACCTTGAGTTCACGCCGGGCATTTCCATGCGTTCCCTCACCTTGTTGACAGCCTGTACTGCTGACATTGTTGCTCCCGGAAGGGTGTAGTTCGGACCGCCAAGCTCATTGGCTGCCTCGGCATACATCAGGAGGATGTCAGCATACCTGAAGTAAATAGTATGTGTGAACGGTGCGGAGGCATTTGACCAGAGGTCGACGTTTTTGCCCCAGAACTTACGTGCCAGGTAACCGGTATAGGAGAAATGCTTCAGGTCACCGCTGGCACGGTCACGCCCGCCGTTGTACAGCTCAAGGTAAAGATCGGTGCCGCTGGTCCAGCGCTCACGGTTAAACAGAATGCTGTGATAAAAACGGGGATCCCTGTTTATGTAAGGATTCTGGGCATCATATTCGGGATCATCCCCGATGGCCAGCCCGTTCTTGGTTTCAAACAGGTCAACAATGTTCTGTGACGGACTGTAACCCTGAATGATACCCCCCTCGGCCAGACTGGCAATTGTAAAAGTGCTGAACTGGCTGCCGGAAGTGACTGCCTCATATAATTCCCATATGATTTCATCATTGTAGGGAGTGTACATGAAGATGCTGTCAAAACCGCTGGGATAGGTGATTGTCTGAACACCGCCGGGTGCCAGATAAGACACCTGGTCAGTGCCGCCTGATTGCTTCAGCTTGTACTGACCTGTGCTCTGAGCGTATGCGATCAGATTCCATGCAGCTTCGGCGGCGGCAGTCCAGTACTCGGTGTTATTTGAAGGGTTGTTTGAAGGACTTGCGTCAAACAGGAGAGCGGATGCCTTGATTGCCATGGCGGCGCCTTTCGTAGGCCTGCCGGTGTTTGCCATGTCCCACTTCTCAGGCAGCAGTTCAGCTGCCGCATCACAGTCTTCGGCAATCTTCAGGGCAGTTTCATGGAATGAAAGCCTTGGCAGGGCATAGTTGTCTGAACCACCCAGTGGCTCTGTCAGATAAGGCATGCCACCATGACGGATGAGGAACTCATAATAGTACCATGCCCTCATGAAAAGCGCCTGACCTTCAATCTGGTTGATCTGCTGCTGGGTGGCATTACCCTCCAGCATCGGCAGTTTCTGCAGACAGATGTTGGCTATGCGGATGCTCTGCCAGGCACCCCAGATGGTTGAGAATTGCAGGGCCTGTGCAGTGCTGTAAGCACGAATCCAGTCTCCTGACTGAACCACACCCATCGTCTCCCACTGGGCTGACTCGGTGTAACCCTCGTCACACATGGCAGCTATCATACCGTAATCATAATCAGCCAGGTAGTTAAGCATGTCCTTGTACATCCTGTCCTCGAACTTCCGGAAGTTATTATAGTCGGTGAAGACCTGCTGCTCGTCCATTCCGGTAGAATCCTGTACCTTATCAAGGTACTCTTCACATCCCTGGAAGATCAGGGCTACCGTGACAAGTATTATTGTAGTAATCCTTTTCATTTTCATTGGTTTTCCTGGTTAGAATGTCATCCTCACCTCGAGAGTGAACCGTTTCATCATCGGGTATGCACCGAAGTCAACAC